>JALSSQ010000023.1 GCA_026984165.1 Sulfurovum sp. | reverse complement strand
TGGAGAAGAAGCGAAGATAGTTGGGTATTGTATCGCCGATAGACTCTCTGATGCCTATGACGGCATTGCTGAGTCAGGGCTTTTCTTTACAGGGGCGAATGGGTATAGGTTAAATGAGATTATTACGGTCAAAGAGTTGATAGATAAGCTAATGTATGGGGAAGAGTGTTAGCGTGAAATCCTTTAAGGTTTTGTGTCTATTTTTTTGTACAACAATACTACTGTTTTCTTCAGTAAATAGGTTAGAAAAAGTAGAAATACTTAAAGATGAATTACGTTTAAAGTTTGTAAAAAATTGTAATAAAAAAAAGATTAAGCAGTTTACACTTTCTAAACCATATAGACGTGTATTTGACCTTTATGATACCCGTTTAAGTTGTTCTGTTGGAAAGACAAAAAAGTTTTTACGTATTGCACAATATAAACCTAATATTGTTCGCATTGTTATATCTTGTAAAAAACCTTATAATTGTACCCCTTATATCCCATTATTTACAAGCAAAGAGTATCATATTCCTCTTCCAAAAAAAGGTAGCATTCTTCCTGCAAAACGATATAAAAAACCTACAATACATATTTTTACAAAAGAAAAAAATAAAGAACACAAAGCTACCAAATTGATTGCTTCATCAAAATCTTATGTTGCATCTTTTCAGAAAAAATCTCATCATCATGAGTTGATTGTGATTGACGCTGGACATGGAGGACATGATACAGGCGCTATTGCGGGAGGAAAAAAAGAAAAAGATTTAGTTTTGAGTATTGCAAAAAAAGTTGCCAAAGAGTTAAAAAAAAGAGGTTATGCTGTTTATTTGACACGAAATACTAACCGTTTCTTAAAACTTTCGCAACGTACACATATTGCTGATAAAAAAGGTTCTATTGCATTTATCTCAATCCATGCAAATTCTGTACCGAAAAAATACAAAAATAAGGCACACGGTGTAGAAACTTTCTTTTTACAAAATACAAGAGATGCAAGATCACAGCGCATTGCAGCACGTGAAAATGCAGCAGTTTTAAAAGGTGCAGGTTCACGTTTAAGTAAAAAAGTGATTATTGATTCGGTACTTAATGGTCCAAAAATTATAGAATCAAATAAACTCGCTATTGCTGTACAACGTCGTATTATTACCAATCTTCGTAAAAACTACACAGGGGTAAAAGATGGTGGTGTTCGTCATGCACCTTTTTATGTTTTGGTGGGAGCAAGTCGTCCTTCAATATTGGTTGAGGTTGGATATATTTCAAATCCAAAAGAGAGAGCTAGACTTTTTACTTCACGTTATCAATCATTAATTGCAAAAGGTATAGCAGAAGGTGTTTCAAGTTATTTAGACAATAGAAAAAAAGAAATCGATTTATAGGGATAAAGATATGTTTAAAATGTTAATTGTTGTAAATATTTTATTTGTATTGTTGGGCTGTAATCAGGCTCATGTTGAGATGAATCATTCAGATAGTTTGATTGTAATAGATGCTGGGCACGGAGGACATGATTCTGGTGCTATTGGTGCAGGAAAATATGAAAAAAATTTGGTACTTCAAATTGCCCATAAGGTAGCTAAAAACTTTAAAAATATGGGATATAAGGTCTATCTTACTCGAGATGATGACAGGTTTATTAAACTTTCCGGTCGTACAAAAATTGCGGATAGACAAGATGCTAAGGTGTTTATCTCTATTCATGCTAATGCTATTGCTGATAAAAATCGTTTTGCACAAGTAGAAGGGATAGAAACCTATTTTTTACAAAAAACAAGAGATGCAAGATCGCAGCGTATCGCTGAAAAAGAAAATGCTGCTGTATTGAAAGATACAGATGGTTTAAGTAAACATGTGATTATTGATTCTGTACTCAATGGTCCTAAGATTATAGAATCAAATAAATTGGCAATAGATGTACAAAATAATATTATGAAGTCGGTTAAAAAATTGTATTCAGATGTAAGAAATGGTGGAGCAAAACCAGCACCTTTTTATGTACTTGTAGGTGCAAGTCGCCCATCGATACTTGTAGAAGTAGGATACATTACAAATCCAAAAGAGAGAGCTAGATTATTTACTTCAGAGTACCAAGAACAGATAGCCAAGGGTATTGTAGCAGGTGTAACTAGATATATTAATAATAGAAAACAAGAAATAGGGTTTTAGCTGTAGGGGCGATAAACTCGACCACTACATGTGAAGATTATTTATAGTTTTTAATTGCTTTTTCCAAAATTTGAGTAGCAGCTTTTTTGTCTTTAAATCCTGCTACTTTTACCCATTTGTTAGGCTCAAGCATTTTGTAGGTTTCAAAGAAGTTTTTGATACGGTTGAGTGTATGCTCTGGTACATCAGCAAGGTCATTAATGTTTGCATAGGTTGGGTCTATTTTTGTAGTAGGTACGGCGATAAGCTTTTCATCTCCCCCTGACTCATCTTCTGTCATAAGTACGCCTACAAGACGACACTTGATGTAAGAACCTGCTTGGAGTGGGTAGTCACACAGTACAAGAATGTCTGCTGGGTCACCATCATCTGAAAGTGTGTTGGCTACAAAACCATAGTTTGCTGGGTAGTGCATAGAAGAGTAAAGAACTCTGTCAACTTCTACAGCACCTGAGTCTTTGTCTATCTCATATTTAATCATTGAGTTTAGTGGTACTTCAATAATCGCTTTTACTGCGTCTGGGTTTTCACCATATCCGATTTTACTAATATCCATAAGGGTATCTCCATGTTGGTTAAATTTTGGCTAATATTAGCATAAAATTCATAAATAGTTCATCAAATTTAGATATTATATAAACATAAATTATAAAGGTGCGTTATGATGAAAAAAATTATTTTGTCCGTTTTGGTTTTATGTGCTACAAGTTTTGCAGTTGAATTAGGCAAAGTGCCTAAGCATGTGGTGATTGATGGTCAAAATGGTGGCAATGTAGTTGGAAAACCTTGGGATTCTTCTATGCTCAAAGGTAAAATTTATACACTTTTTTATGTGGATCCTGATAAAAAAGATTTGAACAATGCACTCGCAGATGCATTAAAAGCAAAAAACTTTGATAGAAAAAAGGTAGATTCGGTTGCCATCATTAACCTTGCAGCCACATGGATACCCAATGTGATACTTGAAAGCATACTCAAAAAGAAACAAAAAAAGTTTCCAGATACTATTTTTGTAAAAGATAAAAAAAAGGTATTGGTACATGCATGGAAATTAGCAGATGATAATTCAGACATCCTTATTTTTGATAAAAAAGGAAGACTTATCTATAAAAAGTTTGGAAAAGTATCTAATGCAGAGATAAAAAAGGTGATTAAACTTATAGAAAAAAATTTATAGATTGTAAGAGAGTTGATAAGCAACCATTTTATGAAATGGTGTTAAAAATGCTTGAAGTGATTTGGTTGATATATGTTCTATGTTGTGTTGATTGAGCAGTTCTAAGACACACAGTGTACTCTCTATGGTGCTAAGGCAATTTTGGGTCGGTAGCAGCGGTAGCAGATACTTCTAGGATTCGTGGACATCGAGATAAGATCTTTTAAACCAGTAATAATAGAGTGCATAAGCAAAGAAACCCATACCCAGTGTCATGGTTATACCTTGAAGGGAGAGTCCCCATTTGCTTGCATAGCCTATGAAAAGTGCAGTGGTGACATTGGAAAGCATGAAAATCATGTCATTGTATGAGATGACCCTTCCCATAAACTTACTTTCTGTCTCTTCTTGTATGAGGAGATAGGTGTATGACCAGAGTGTGGTGATGAAAAAGCCTGTCACAAAAAGCCCAACTAGAGCAAAATAAAAGTGAGATTCTAAAAATGACCAAAGTATAATAGCCAATCCTTGCAATATGAAAAAATAGTGTAGGTTATGTTTGGAAATAATACGACTTATAAAAAAAGGTCCTATCATAAGTCCCAATGCTCTTGTGGCATTCATCCAGCCAATGGCTAGTGGTACGGCGATGAGTGTTTTGTACTGAAAGTCTGCAAGCAGGGTAATGAGTGCATCAAATGAAGTTAGACCTATACTTGCGTGAAGTAAGATAAGATGGAGTATCTTCTTTTGCGAGACAATGTAGGAAAATCCTGATTTGAGCATCTCAAAACTTGACTCTGTATGGGTGGCTTGTTCTATAGAGAGTTGTAAGCCTATGAGTAAAAGTACAGCAATAGTGTAAAGTGAGGCATCTATGCCAAAGGCAGTGTCAAACCCTACATAATGGGTCACAACTCCACCTACTGCCATGCCTAGTGCATAACAGACAGACCAAATCACGGAGTGTATTTCGTTGGTATTTTTGAGCATCTCTCCTGAGACGAGT
>JALSSQ010000022.1 GCA_026984165.1 Sulfurovum sp. | reverse complement strand
GGTCTGGTGATTTGTAATTTGTTGCAAAGCAATGAATTATGAATCACCTGACCTCTCGGTGAAAGCAAAGGAAAAAAATGCAACAAACACCTGAAATACATGTAGAAGAACTGAAAAAAGATCCTGAATTTTTGGCAAACATCAAACGCCTTGAGGAGGAGTGCAAAGAGGAGCAAAGCATCGCTAAAGGCTATCAGCTTTTGGATGCACAGCTTATCATAGAAGCGCCTGAGGAGGAGATCAATGAAATCTTTACTTTCATCGTCAACAATGCCTTTGACAGACTGGCACAAAAGCTTAGCGATGGTGAGAAGTTTAACATGACAGATGAAGAAGACAAAGCGACTGCGCGTGCCATTTATGAGCATGGTATTCAGCGTTATAGTGAAAATGACAAAAAGGGTGCCAAAGAGATATTTTTGGTACTCAACTATACCATAGACCATGAGGAACTTCAAGATGCCATGATGGTACATGCCGCTGCTGTGATGGCAGGGAACTCTTTTGAAGACTTTATAGAAAATCTTGTAGATGTAAGTGCTGTTGATGCAAATGACCCCTTGGCATTTTTTATACAGACGTTTACACAGCCTACAGATATTTTACTTACGATGTTTGCAAAGCAAGTCAAAGAGGGCAAAGAAGAGCTTAGGGTTTTAGACGAATCTAAATAATCTTAATTGGTGGGCAAGAATACTCACTTTACAGGAGAAAAGATGAAAATACACTTTATAGGTATAGGTGGTATTGGGCTTTCAGCCTTGGCAAAATTTTTGGCAAATGACGGACATAAAATCTCAGGTTCTGACATCAAACAAACAGAAATCACCAATGATTTGGCTACCAACTTTGATGCCAAAATTACCATTCCTCATCATGCAGATGCAGTGGAGGGTGTGGAGAGAGTGATTTACTCTGCTGCGGTGCGTCCGAATAATCCTGAGTATCAAAGAGCCAAAGAATTAGGCATTGAACTACTTTCACGTAAAGAATCACTCAAATCTATACTTGGTGAAAAAGAGGTCTATGCTGTAGGTGGGGCACATGGCAAGAGTACTACTTCTGCCATGCTTGCTTCTCTCATTCCTCACTCCAATGCACTCATAGGGGCTATTAGCAAAGCGTTTGGCTCAAATGTACGTAACTACCCTAATAACAAAGTGGTATTTGAAGCAGATGAGAGTGATGAGAGTTTTCTCAATGCTAACCCCTATTTAGCCATAGTCACCAATGTTGAACCTGAACACATGGAGTACTACGAGTACGATGAAGAGCGTTTTTATAATGCCTACAGAAACTTTTTAAACCTTGCACAAGTGCGTGTCATCAACGCAGAAGATACATTTTTGGCTTCACTGGAACTCGAAAGTATCAAGCTGTATCCAAGCAAAGATATCTCTAACATTGAATTTGTATTAGTTAATGGTGAGCCTCATACCAGGTTTACGCTTTTAGATTTAGGGAGTTTTGAAGTGTTTGGTTTTGGAAACCATATCGCACTTGATGCGGCACTTGCCATACTTGCGGCACTTGAACTGGGTGAAAATATAGAAGATATACGTACAAACCTACTCAACTACAAAGGCATTAAAAAACGTTTTGACATTGTGCAAAATCAAGAAAACTGTGTGGTCATAGATGACTATGGACATCACCCTACAGAGATAAAAGTAACGATGGAGTCACTTCAGGCTTATAAAGGGTTACGTACCTTTAATCAACTCAATGTCATCTGGCAACCCCATAAATACTCAAGAACGATGGATAATTTACAAGGTTTTGTAGAGTGTTTTGAAGGGGCAGATGAATTGGTTATCTTGCCTATATGGTCAGCAGGCGAACTCGAAGTAGATATCGACCTAAAAGGTGCATTTTCTCGCTACAAACTCCTCATGGCTGACTCTGTGACCAAAGAAGACGGTGTGGTGAAAGTCATAAAAGATGGGCATACGATACGCGAATACCATGAGGGTTTAGTCACGGCTTTTGGTGCAGGTGATATTACCTATCAGATACGTGGTGAGGTATAGTTTTGAATTTTTTCTCTTTTTTGTTGAAGGTTTGTTTGCAAGTTTATTTGTGATATAATTCACGCGTAAAAAATAATTTATAAGGAAAAAGAATGCATAAAATAATACAAACTTCACTCGCTATAGGGCTTGCATTGGTAACAGTAAGTACGGCAGATGAACTTAAAGTTACAGATGTAGAGGCACAATATGCAGCAAAATCAGATATAAACGCAAGCAAAGAGTTAAAACAAAGTATAAACTTTGGTTTAGCAAATACAACAGGAAACACCAAAACATTAAATCTTAATGGCAAATATGATGCTTCTTTTACAACAGTAGGGTATGCAAACGAAGCATTAAAAGTAGCATTTGATGCAAGTGCATATATGACTAAAAATGATGGTATTAAAGATAATGAAGAGTACACAGCTAATGTAGGTTTAGAGCAGTATATTACTGATGGATGGTTGGGTTATGCAGCGGTAAACTGGTTACGAAATACATTTCAAAACTATGACAATAAAATTGCTATTGGTATAGGTCTAGGCAAAGAAGTATATAATGATGGTCAACACTCATTAAAACTTAAATTAGGAACAGCATACAATTATCAGGACTTTTCTGATGCACAAGCAACACGTAAATTTGGTTCTCTTAATGAGTATGCAGAATATAATAATCAACTCAATGATGTGAGTAAACTGTATGTAAAAGTAGGCGCTATGGAGAATTTTAAAGATTTTTCTAATGACTATGAAGTAGCTGGTGTGATTGGATTTAATTTTGCAGTTGCACAAAGCATTTCAGTTAGTTTAGAAGAGGAGATTCGCTATGACAATTTTCCTGCAACCGGATTTAAGAAAACAGATACAAAATCTATTGTAAGAGTTGGATATAACTTTTAAGTATTTCTCTCATGTGGGCTAGTTGCCCACAATCTAAAACGTGATATAATACTTCTATTAGCTATAAGGAAAATGATATCACGTGTCTTCAGAACAAATAAAGAAAAAACCTATATTTCAAAAACTAGATCTTGATGGGTACGTCAAGCAGTTTCAGACTTTTTTAGCTAGAGAGAAACCTGTGGCGATGATGGGGGATATCAATCAGCATTATCGTTACATCAAAGCACTTTCTCGTGTAGAATTTCCCACACCTAAACCTGTACCTAACCTAGATGCTGAGCTTGCACGCATTAAAAAACAAGCTATTCTTAGTTTAGATGAGATTTACGCTTTTGTGACGATGTTTTCTTACTTCAATACACTCTCTTCTGTGGGCTTTACAGAGCCGCTTATTTCATGGATACAAGGCATAGAGATACCTGATGAGATAGTGGAGATTATAGGGTATTTTACCCAAGAGGGAGAGATCAACCCAGAGCGTGACCCTGAGCTGTACAAGCTTGAACGAGCCATCAAACAAAACAAAAAAGAGATTAAAGAGACACTCTATAAATTGGCACACTCAAGCAGGCTTAGGGATTATCTTGTCGATACACAAGTACACTTTAATGGTGGAGAAGAGACTTTACTGGTGCGAGGTGGCTTTAACAATGCGATTAAGGCGACTGTGGTTGCAAGGTCAGCAGCAGGGTACTTTTATATTTTGCCTCAGAGTATTTCATACCTCAAAGAAAAACAGTCTGCACTCATCTCAAATAAAGAGCAGATTATTTTTCGTTACTGTAAAGAAATCTCAGCAGTCTTTTTTAAATGGGAGCGTTTTTTAGCGTTCATCAACAAAGAGTATGACCGTTTTGACCATTATCAGGCGCGTGTGAGTTTTGCCAGAGCCAAAGAGTATGAGTTTATCTTGCCCTCTAAGTCTAAACGCATTAAATTACAAGACTTTGCACACCCTGCCATAGAAAACCCAGTGCCTATCTCCATGGATTTTAATAAGCAAATCATGCTGGTAACGGGTGTGAATGCAGGGGGTAAAACGATGCTACTTAAGTCGATGCTCTCTGCGGTGTATATGTCTAAATATTTGTTACCCTTTAAGTGTGATGCCTCTAAGACAGAAGTAGGGCATTACAAAAGCATAGAAGCCGTTATAGATGACCCTCAGTCGGTCAAAAATGACATTTCAACCTTTGCAGGGCGTATGCAGGAGTTTGCAAAACTCTTTAACAAAGAAGATGCCATCGTAGGGGTAGATGAGATAGAACTTGGAACAGACTCCGATGAAGCAGCAAGTTTGTTTAGGGTGATGTTGGATGAACTGCGTAAAAAAGGCATAAGCTTTATCGTCACAACGCACCATAAACGTTTGGCTTCACTTATGGCAACAGATGATGAGGTAGAACTCATCGCAGCACTGTATGATGAAGAACGACGTATGCCTACCTATACTTTTTTGCAAGGAAGCATAGGGAAGTCGTATGCGTTTGAGACGGCACAGCGCTATGGTGTGCCTGTAGCCATCGTCAATCAAGCAAAAAAAGTTTATGGCGAAGACAAAGAAAATCTCAATGAACTCATAGAAAAATCTACCTCACTTGAACGTGAAATGCGTACCAAGATAGCCAAGATAGATGAAGAATTAGAAACTATAGAGAAGAAAAAAGCAAAACTGGAAGAAGAGGAGTTTAAACTTCAAGAACAACACAGAAAAGCTATAGCCACATTGGAAAACCGTTATAATGCAGCGACAAAAAAGGCACGTGAAGCCTTAAAAGCCAAAGAGTCAACCGAGGGAAGACGTCTGCTCAATGTGGCACACCAACGTAAAGATTTTAAGCAAAAAGCATTTGTTAAAGAAGATGTTACACCTCTAAAAGAGGGCGACAAAGTGAAGTATCGTTCGCATAAAGGTGAGCTTGTCTCCTTACGCGGGAAAGATGCGACTATCATCGTAGATGGTCTTAAAATGCGTGTACCACTCTCACAGCTTAAACGTAGAGGAGAAGAGCTAAAAGCCAAACTCAAACCAAAACCACATGTACCCAAAGCAGATATAAACGTAGAAAAATCAGGTGCTTCAGTGTCAGTAAAACTCCTAGGTATGTATGCTGATGAAGCTTTAGAGACGGTCGATAAATTTCTCTCCGATGCACTTGTCAATAACCTTAGTGAAGTGCAGATTATTCATGGTACGGGTGGGGGAGTGTTGTCTAAACTTGTGAGTGAATACCTGAAAAAACATCCTAAAATTGGCACATTTTACAAAATGCCAGGAAACATGGGCATTACAGTTGTAGAGTTGTAGTGGTAATCAACAGGTAATACTTCTAGTATAAACTAACCGTACACAATACAATCATTTTAAAGGGAAAAAGAATGAAAAAAAGAGTACAAATAGAGGGGGCAATTAGACCTTTTGCTCTCCTAATCACAACCACACTGCTACTAGCACT
>JALSSQ010000021.1 GCA_026984165.1 Sulfurovum sp. | reverse complement strand
TTGAAAATCGGTCGTCAAGAACTAGACACTCCTTTCTTCTACTCGGAAAAATGGAGCATTGCAACAAACACATTTGATGCTGCAGTTTTCGGAAACACTTCACTTCCAGACACTACACTTATCGCGGCATGGGTAGGTAGAGGCAATGGTGTTGCAGGAAATGTAGTAGCACTTAATAACACTAACTTTGGTGGTGGTCATAAAGCATTTACAGGGTTTACTAAACCAGCATACGCATTTGCTGCAATCAACAAAACACTTCCAGGTACTACACTTCAAGCATGGTACTACAAAATACCAAGTGTAGCACAAGCATACTGGTTACAAGCAGATGCAGCAAATATCATGGGTACAGGTCTTGATTTTGGTGCACAATATGCAGGTACTAGTACATCAATCGGCGCACCTGATACAAATGGTTGGGGTGTTAAGCTAGGGTATGATATGAGTGGATTGGGTCTTTATGGAGCATATTCTCAAGTAAGTAATGACGCTGGTATCCAAATTTCTAACATCGCTACAGGGCACACTGCAGGTTCTGAATCTAGACTTTACACAGAAGCTTACTGGAACTACGGTTATGTAGGTTCACAAGATGCTACATCATTTGCAGTTGGTGCTAACTATGATTTAGGTATGGCTAAACTTGGAGCACAATATACAAATGTAGATGCAGCTGGTACACATGACCTTAAAGAATTTGCAGTAACAGCCTCTGCAAAACTTGGTCCAGTGAATGCTGACCTTGCATATGTGAATGCTACTAAAGATGATGTAAACAATGGTGACTCTGACAACACAGTTCTCATCATGCTTTCTATGCCTTACTCTCTTTAATCTTTAAAGACAACGGCATTCTCTCTTAGGAGAGTAGCATACTAGACACTCTTTTGAGTGTCTAGACTTATTTTTCTATCTTTTTCTTCTATTACTCTCTTTCATTGATACTGTTAAAAATTAAATTTTATTGATAACAACTTTCATTTTAAGCAACATTCAGAAAACTTTCACTATACTTCATAAAATAAAAGATTGATAACTATTATCATTTCTATTTTGTTATTTTGAACTATAAGGAAAAGTTTTGGAAAAAATAGTCATTGCACTGGCAGGACAGCCCAATGTAGGGAAATCTTCTCTCATAAATGCCATCTCCGATGCCAAACTTAAAGTGGGTAACTTCTCAGGTGTTACTGTAGATAAAACAGAAGTTGAGTTTACCATTTGTGATGACGTGACATGTAAAAACTATGAGGCACACATCATCGACCTGCCTGGTGCCTACTCGCTTACTGAATATACTATAGAAGAAAAAGTCACCAAAAGTTTTTTGCAGTCTGACGAATATGATGTCATTGTCAATGTCGTGGACTCTACAAACCTCCAAAGAAACCTGCTTTTTACCACACAACTCCTAGAGACAGGCAAAAAAGTAGTGGTTGCGCTTAATATGAGTGATGAAGCCCAAAAGGAAGGTATAGAGATAGATGAGAAACAACTCTCTCTTATCTTGGGAGTACCGTGCATCAAAACCTCTGCCTCCACCAAAGAGGGTGTAGATGCATTACAGCATGCTATCGTAGAGGCTTATGAAAAAGAAGAGACCACAGCAAAGGTTGTTTATTCTGACCACATAGAAGAAGAGATAGCACATATCGTTACATTTATGGAGGAGAAAAACTATAAAAGCCGTGTCCCTTACCGTCATCTGGCTGTCAAACTTTTGCAAGAAGATGAAGATGTTTATAAAAAAATGCATGATGAACCTATTTGGATAGAACTGCTTCCTATTATCAGAGAAGGGTTAAGCCACATCTATGTGCATACAGGTACCAAAGATTTGGCAGAAATCTTTGCAGATGAACACTTTGCTTTTGCCAAGGGTGCAAGAATGGAGGTCATGTCTGTCAAATCAACAAAAACTACCAATCTCACACAAAAGATAGACAATCTGCTTATCAATAAAATACTGGGCGTACCGCTCTTTCTCTTTTTTATGTGGGGGCTGTTTCAGCTTACTTTTGAAATAGGAAGCATTCCTATGGACTACATTGATGCCGCTTTTACTTGGATGGGGGAACAGGCTAAAGTGCTCTTGGGAGATGGTGAGCTAGGCTCACTTGTGGCTGATGGCATCATCGCAGGGGTGGGTGCGGTCATTATGTTTTTGCCAAACATTGTCATACTCTTTTTGGGTATTGCACTCTTGGAGACTACAGGCTACATGAGCCGTGTGGCATTCTTGCTTGATGGTTTTTTTCATAAATTTGGACTGCATGGTAAAAGCTTTATCCCTCTTGTGACCGGATTTGGCTGCTCTGTGCCCGCCTATATGGCAGCGCGAACGCTTAAAAATGAAAAAGACAGACTCATTACACTCTTTATCATAGGCTTTATGTCTTGTGGAGCAAGACTGCCTATTTATGTGCTTTTTGCAGGGGCATTTTTTGCTCAGGAAGATGCAGGGAATATCTTGTTTGTTATCTATATTGTTGGGGCACTACTGGGATTGCTTATGGCAAAAGCACTTAAAATGTTTGTCTTTAAAGGGGAGGATGAACCCTTTGTGATGGAGATGCCAAAGTACCGTATGCCTTCGATGAAACTAATTTGGCATACAGTCTATGGACAGGCAAAAAGTTACCTCAAAAAAGCGGGTACATTTATCTTGGGTGCGGCGATACTCATCTGGTTTGCGAGCAACTACCCCAAAGTAGAAGCTCCTGCGAATATGGATGCCAACCAAGCACAACGCTATGTACTCGAAAACTCTTACCTGGGTAAAATAGGCCATGCATCAGAGCCATTCTTTGCCCCACTTGGATTTGACTGGAGAATGACTGTAGCCCTGGAGACAGGGCTTGCTGCCAAAGAAGTTGTGGTCTCTACGCTGGGTGTACTCTATGCACTGGGTGATGAGGTGGATCAAGAGAGTCAAGGACTTATTACACAGATAAGAGCAAACATACCATTTGCAGCTGCGATTGCTTTTATCGTCTTTGTGATGATTTACTTGCCTTGTTTGGCAGCGTCCATGGTCTTTGCAAAAGAAGCAGGCGGATGGAAATATTTGGTGTACTTGTTTTTTATGACAAGTATCTCTGCATGGGTGCTGAGCTTTATTGCGTACCGTGTCACATTAGCATTAGGATTTTAGATGAATTTAATCGATTTACAAAAAGGTAACAGAGCTACCATCGTCAAAATACACGCCGACAAAGCACTCAAAGACAGACTCAGCTCTTTTGGTGTCATGCGTGGGGAAGAACTCCTCATTAAAGGCTGTTCGCTTGCCAAACAGACGATGGAGATAGAAGTAGGTTCTACACTCATTGCATTGCGAAAAGATGAAGCCCAAAAGATAGAAGTAGAACAGATAGATTAGTAGGTGCCAACTATACTGCACCTATACAGTCCCATATGAAAATTTATAGAATAATATAAAAACAGAAGGAAAAAAATGAACAAAATAACACTAAGCACACTTTATATAATGATAACAACTCTTACAATCAATGCTAATATTTTTGAGGAGATAAAAACCTCTGGCTATCTCAGAACAGCTTATGAAATACACGCTGTCGAAAAGAGTGACACTTTTAAAGATGGTGCTATAGGAGGAAAACTGCATATAGAAACAGGCACATATGAGGGTATATCATTAGGCACAAGTTTTTATACATCCAATGCATTGGGCTCAGATGATAATCAAGGTTTAGTACCTTTTAGAGGAGAAGTCGCTAACTCCTATACTATTTTAGGTGAAGCCTATATCCAAGGGATGTGGGGAAATACGCTCGTTAAAGTAGGTCGTCAAGAGATAGATACCCCCTTTGCACAAGCAGACGACATAGGGATGGTTCCCAATACCTTTGAAGCGTACATACTACAAAACAGTGACATACCCAATACCACACTTTTTTTAGGGCAGATACAAAAAATGGCAGGGGTAGATGCAGAGGTAGTCGATGCCTTTACCCCTGTAAACGGAGATAACCATATGCAAGTAATCGGTGCCACCTATGAAGGGTTAGAAAATCTCACACTTTCTGCATGGTACTACCGTATGAAAGATGCCAAGATAGACAGCATAGCCTACATGGAAGCAAACTATGAAACAGAGCACTATAGCATAGGGTTGCAAGTTGCCAAACAAGGGTACACTACAGGTAAAGATGCTACGGTATTTGGTATCACTGCGAGTACACAGTATGCTCCCTTGGGTTTTACATTGAGTGCGAGTTACAACAAAACGTGGCACAATGCTGCCTTTTCTGGCTTTGGTGGTGGACCATTTTTTGCCAACTCTGAATACCTCATTCCTGATAATGCTGGGGTAGCTGGAGAGCAGAGTAACATAGGTATAGCGTGGGATGCTGCTACCATAGGCGTAGACAACCTAAACATATCTCTCAACCATGCCATACTCAAAAACCAAGCCAAACAAAAAGCCACAGAAACAGATTTGGTACTAGGCTACACGTTGGGAAAACATTTTGAGACACATCTTATTGCCTCGAATATCAAGGGCAAACATGTCGGTGAAGATGATGCACGGCATATGAGGGTGTTTTTGAATTATAGTTTTTAGAGGTGCCCTTTAGCTATTTGACACATAAATATATATATGATATAATGATTTAATATATTAATAAAAGGTATATAAGTGTATAAATGGAACGAAGAAAAAAATAGTATTTTGAAGTCTCAAAGAGGTTTTAGCTTCAATGATGTTCTAAAATATATACAAGAACATGGGGTTATAGACAACTATAAACACCCTAATGTAGCCAAATATCCTCGTCAATACATTTATGTAATAGAACTAGGTGGATATATACACTACGTGCCTTATGTTTTGGATGGAGATGATATATTTTTGAAAAATATCATCCCAAGTAGAAAACTACATAAAAAATACAAAAAGGATGCACTATGAAATATAGCGATGAAGAAGTTGAACTTTTAGATGCCATTGAAACACAAGAGCCTGAACGTGTAGCTTTTGATAATGAAGCATTAAAAGTCATGGCAAAAGATACATTGGAGTATCTCAATGAAAAAAAACAAATCAGCATCAACCTAAAACGAGCAGATTTGGACTTTATCAAGCAAAGAGCCAATGATATAGGCATCTCTTATCAGAGTATTATTCAGTCTTTGGTACATAACTATAGTACAAATAAATTGGAGTTGAAGCTGTAAAGTATGCAAGATAGCTTTACATATTTAATATTTTTAGCTAGACTAGCCTAAATCTACAAAGGAGCTACATTGAAAAAGTATATCATTCAATATTTACTATTGTTTTCTCTCTTTTTCAATATAGCCCATGATACTATACTTGCAACCAAGGTTGAACATTCTGAATCAGTAGAACATTATGTGCTAGAACAAAG
>JALSSQ010000020.1 GCA_026984165.1 Sulfurovum sp. | reverse complement strand
AAAAGAATGATGGGAAAATCACGACTGATTGTCTTAGGGTAGGGTAGTGTGACATAAAACATCTCTATGACTTGAAAAGAGATAGAGAGTATGAGCAAAGCGACCCATCCGAATAATCCAAACGAATAGTGCGCTGTTTTGACTTCACTGTAGTAAGTTCCTTCTATACTTCCACTCATAGTCAGTAGCAGATAAAAAGCGAGTATGACCACTGCAAACAAAGAGAAGAGAGACAGACTCATCCCTTTAGAGGAAGCAGTATGATGCTTAAGTGTCAACAGCTTGACAAGTATAGGAAACATACTGCTAAAAATAGATATACCTAAAAGAAGCATCGCTAAAGGGAAAGCCCACGAGAGGGTAGGAAAGTTAAAGCCCAAGAGTAAAGTAATGACCCCTGATGCCAAGCCCAAAAGAAGCAAGGTGGCTTTACGTGTGGGTGAGGTGATTTTAACTCCTGCAATGACAGGTAGCATTTGAAAAAGTGCACCAAACATGAAGTTAAGCATAACTCCCAGTGTCAATAAATGTGTAAAGCTTATGGCAGCTGTGGTAGAGGCATCAAAAATAGTGCTTTGGTAAAAAAAGAGACTGAAGCCTGCAAGGATGCCAAAGAGCGCACCCATAAAGAAAAATCGAAAGACAACGCTAATGGGAGGTGCCTGATCTAAAGAGAGTCCTGCTTGGTTAAACACCCAGTAAATCCTTTAGGTCAACAGTGCTATTGCTTGTAATCACAATCTGCCAGTCACCGACTTCATTTTCTTCACTCAGTGTACGATAGCCATGCTCTTGTGCCAGGTCTAGTAGGGGGATGGGGTTTTTGCTGTGGAGCATATAGAGGTAGGTATCGTCACTTAGTTGTTGTAAAATTTTAATAGCCATTTCTAAGGGCTCTGGATGAGCGAGTTCTCTAGTATCAATGCCTAATCTTCTCATAGTGTTATCTTTTTTATCTGTTCAAGTGTTTCTTCTTTTAAGGTTTGAGGCAGTTGTCTGTCACACATGGCATAGAGCATTTGTTCCTCTTTCATATTGTGCTGTTGTAAGAGTATCATCATCGATTCTGCTATGGAAAGTGCCGCATCTTTGTCACTTTTTTCTATGGCTTCAGCCATATTGCCTATGAGACCTCTGACCTGTTCATGTTCATAGCGCATCACTTGTGTAGGTCCTTGTGTCATACCTGTGGCAGATTCAAAAGCAGGGAAAAGTGCTTCCTCTTCTTCTTTAAAGTGTTTGAGCGTTTCGTTTGCAAAGTCTAAAAAACGTGTATTAGCTTCAGCCCATTCTCCTAAAGCTATGGCTTCTTCTGCTGTGGCAAAGAGCGTATCACACTCTCTGTGTTCTGCTTTCATGTGGTTGGAAATTATCATGCATCTTCCTTTGAAATGGTAATGAGTTTTGGGTATTGTCTATGGTTGAGTAAAATCTCTGCTACACGCTGTTGCCAGAGTGTGCCAAAGGTATTTCTTTCTTCTGGAGAAGCTAGTCCTTGTAGGGCTTTATCCATTAGGGGTTTCATCATGGCATCAGCAGGTACACAAGAGGGGTCATAACTGAGTGTAACACTTTCTTGGGTGTCTAAACGGGTGAGTTTGACTTCGCCTGACATCTCTGTGCCATAAGCGATGAGGTTATCTCGTGAAAAGTTTCCTTGTATGCCTTTAAATCCACCTACGTCACTTGCTCCAACGATAAATGAGATGACATTGCAAATGACTCCTGTGACACCTTGGGTTTTGGCATCACGCATAGATACTTTAATGCTGCCTCTTTGAGGGAGTGTGGTACCAAACAATGCTTCAAGACCTTTGCTTGCCATAAGGTAGGCACCTGCGACAGTAGGGCATGAATGTCCTGCGAGTTTGACGCAGTCAAGATAAGAGATTTCCATCTCCCCTCTTTCCACAGCGCCTAGAAATTCACTCAAGGGGTCATAGAGTTGGATACTGGGTACTTGGGTATAAAAATTTGGGCATTGCATATCAATCCTTTGTGGTATTATAGTGCATATGAGGGTGCAAAGGATTGATATTTATCAAGAATTAAGAAAATAGGAGTAAAATACTCTTAATTAAATTTTAAAGGATTTTGAATGACTCCAGCGATACCGCAACCAGCATTTTATATTTTTAAATGTCAGCAATCAGCACCTCCGGGGATGCCAAAACCATCGTGTGTAAAAGCAGACGACCCAGAATCACAACAGCTTTTTCAGCATATGGCACAGACACTTATGCAAAAAGGGATTATTGCAACTGTGCAGCCTATTCAGACAGGATGTATGAACCGTTGTCAGCAAGGGCCAGTCATGCTTGTTGAACCGGGACATACGATGTATGTAGGCTTGACAAAAGAGAAGATCGACAGAATTATCGATGAGCATATTATCGGTGGCAATGTCGTTTCTGAATATGTCATTCCTGATGAGATGTGGGGCGAGCCTGTCTCACCTGCATCGGTAGCGAGATAGTTTTTTATTTTTTCTAAAGGTGGGCAGGAATGCCCACCCTACGCTCCACCATTTTCCCACAATTTTCAGTATAATAGAGTTATAGGTGGGATTTTGATATAATCTCAACAATTTAAACTATAGTAGGAATGATTATGAACATCACGATGTTGTACAGTAAACTTCACAGAGCTACTGTAACCGATGCTAACCTAAATTATGTTGGGTCAATCACGATTGACCAAGATTTGATAGATGCGGCCAATATGCGCGTAGGGCAGAAGATAGATATTGTCAATGTGAACAATGGTGAGCGTTTTTCTACCTATATCATCTCTGGTGAACGTGGGAAGAGAGAGATATGTCTCAATGGCGCAGCAGCAAGGAAAGTACATAAAGGTGACAAAATTATTATTATTGCCTATGCAACGATGGATGAGAAAGAAGCCGATACGTACAAGCCAAAGATTGTTATCTTGGATGATGACAATGGGATAGAGCAAACGTTTGAAGGACTGGAATAATGTTTGAAGGCTTTGATATGAGTAAAATGTCTGAGATGATGTCACAGATGCAAGACAAAGCCAAAGAGATACAAGAACAGGCAAAAAATGTACAGTTTACTGCCAAAGCAGGTGGCGGATTGGTAGAAGTGACTGTCAACGGTGCAGGTGAAGTGGTAGATTTGAATATCGATGATACGATGATGGAGGATAAGCCATATTTACAGATATTGCTTATATCAGCTATGAATGATGCCATAAAGATGGTAGAAGAGAACAAAAAGTCTCAAGCAATGGGAATGATGGGTGGAATGAACCCATTTAAGAGTAACTAGTTACGAGAGCCTACTGCTGAAGTAGTAAGTAAAGCTTTGCTTTAATTGCGTTCAATAAGATAGTGGTGGAATGAATCCGTTTGGAAAATAGAGGAAGTCTATTTATTTGAATCGATGAGGTAACTGAACTCTTTTGAGTTTTTATATTTAATCACCGTTTGAGCAATCAATGAATGTTTTCCTTCTGCTTTGATTACTTTTTGGAGTAATTTGCTTATTTTCATCTTTTTTCTCCTTTATTTAGTTTTCTCTCATATGAGATGATGTAATACTAGTATATGGCTATAACAAAACAGTAACAGAAGGAATACTATATGAACCCTTTAACACTTGCTATAGAAAATGACTCTATTGCCAAAGTAAAATCACTCTTAAAAGAGGGCATTGATCTCAACAAACCTATTTTGATAGGTGAAGAGTATGATTTAGATGAATATGATGAGATAGCACCTTTTTTCTATGCCATACGCAAGCGTGCTTCTTTAGAGATGCTAGAGCTCTTTTTAGAAAATGGTGTGGATTTGAAAGCTACAGACAGTGAAGGTGTCTCTGCACTTGATATGGCAATCAAATTTAAACGCAAAGATGTCATACAGTTTTGCATTGACAAAGGTTTTGACCTCAACAGTACGAAGAGAAAATCAGGGATATTGCCTGTTATGCTTGCTGCGTGTTTTTCTGATTTTGAGATGATGCAAATGTTGCTTGACGGTGGAGGTGACATTAATGCTGTGGACAAAGCAGGCATGTCTCCCAAAGATTATGCAAAGAAACTTGGGCAGGTAAAAATGGTCGAGTATCTTGATGAAAGAGGTGCTAAGTTTAGCCGTTATCCTAACGAATAGATAAGCGATTACTGTTGTAACCATTCTGTAACTAATTTTTTTTATACTTCCAGCACAACTTAAAACAAGGAAGTCAAAAATGAAAAAAATTGCACTATCACTAGCCGCAATCGCAACAGTATCTATGGCAGGCGGAGACATTGCTCCAATGGTATCATCAACACAAGCAGATGAGGCATCATGGGCTGATAAATTTATGAAATCAGTACCAGTTTTTGCTAAAACATCCAAAATTAAATTTTCAGGACAACATTATCTAGGTTTTGTCAATAAAAAAGTAGATGGCAAGTCAAGTTCAAGCAACTTTGAAATGCGTCGTAATTACTTACAAGTAAAAGCATACCTTTTTGAAGATCCAAAAAGTTACATGAGAGTGACACTCGATGAGACTACAGGAAATGGCGACAATACAATACGTATCAAATATGCTTACCTCTATCTCAATAATGTACTTGCCAATACAGGAATGGAAGTAGGACAAGTACATAGACCATGGTTGGATTATGAAGAGCATCAGGGATGGTGGCATCGTGCAGTAGATAAAACATTTACAGAGTCTAAAGAGAGTGCTGATTTAACAAACTCTGCTGATATGGGGATTAACTTTAAGACAAAAACACCATACTTTACTTCTGAAATGGGTATCTTTAATGGTGAGGGTTACCATGACCACGATACAGGAAAAGGTGTTTCTGCCGAATGGCGTTTGACTGCAGCACTTCTAGGAAATGGTAATAAAAAACGCCATGCACGAAAATCAACATACTGGGATCTATCATTCTGGGGACAGTACAATATGGATAACAGCAAAAATGATGATACCACCTATAAAATTTATGGTTTTCACACAGTTTATAACACACCCTCATTCTTGATTTCTGCTCAATATAATATTGCCCAAAATGACAATGATATTGCAAGCAATGATTTAAAACATAGAATGCACCATAATGGAAAAGGGTATTCTGTGAATGCAGATTACCGCTTTGGCGAAGGGTATCAGTTTGATTTGTTTGCAAGATATGACCACTGGACAGCAGAGAACCCAACAACCAATGAAAAATTCGACATAGACCATACACTTTATGGTATTGCATGGGAACAAAACAAAAATGTAACATGGTACCTCAATGGTAAACACTATGACCCAGTAGATGGTGTAAACTACGAAGGTAAAAATAAAAAGAAATTTGATGCTGTGATGCTAACAGCTGAAATCAACTGGTAGTTTTTTCTACTCTTCTACCAAGTGCATGACTTCATGCACTTAAGGGTATCCCTATTATTAGGGGGGGGTATCTTTA
>JALSSQ010000019.1 GCA_026984165.1 Sulfurovum sp. | reverse complement strand
TTTATTGCCTTTTCCATGTACCTGCACCCATTTTTCTTTGATATCCTCCAATTTCAATCCACTCAACTCAGAAATACGCAGACCCAGCCCATAAAGCATCGAAATAAGCAATTTTTCCTCTATATTAGCTTGTGCCAACACTTCCTCTATGTACTGCTCATCTATAGGCTTAGGGAGGCTCTGAGGTACTTTAATCGTCTCATCTCCTATGAGTTTTAAAGAGAGATGGCATTGCTCTTCCAGATACTTGACAAAAGAGCGTATGGCAGAGAGTTTTTTGACAATGGTCTTTTTATTGTTTTTGACAATGTTGAAGCGAAAAGGGGTAATGTCGAGAACATTCATCCCTTCTTCTTCATAAAAATGGCTCACTTCCATCATCTGACGTAAGGCTATCTCATAGGTAGTAATCGAGTGCTCAGAATATCCACGAACAGCATAAAGATAGTCAAGAAAATCTTCAGAATATTCATAAAACCTCTCTTTCACTCCTACCTCCTACCTACTACTTGCTCACTATACTATCGTGTTTTCTAACATCTTAGCACTCAGATACGCTTTAGCCTCTTCATGTTCCATCCCCTCTAAGCTGAGACTTTGGATATAAAAATCTACTTGCGTAAAAGGTTTGGGAATCACAAATTTATCCCAAGAAGAAAATTGCCAATAATTTTTGGCAGTAAAATTCATCACAAAAATAGGTAACTTACTTTTGAGGGCGATGCCTACAGCGCCATCACTCATAGTATGTCGAGGACCTTTTGGTCCATCAGGGGTGATGAGGACTTCTTCTCCATTTTTAATACTTTTAAAAGCTTGTAAAAGTACTTGTCTTGCACCTCTTCTAGTAGAACCTCTTAATGGACGTATACGCAAAAATTGCAAGGTACGAGCTATGAGACTACCATCAAAATGTGAAGAAATAATCGCAGAAGCTGGAAATTTTTTATGTAATTGTCTATAGGCTTGAGGAGACATAAATAACTCTCCGTGCCATGTGACACAGACATACTGTTTGGCTTCTATAGAGTCTGCATTATGGAATGTTTTACGGGTAGTATACCAGATGATACGCATGAGAAAATAGACAAGCGGGGGAATAAAAAATTGCCCTACTTGTCGTAAAAAGTGTTTCACTTTAATGCCCTAAACAAGTACACCATCTAGTGCACCCCTGGAGGTTTTAATTACCTTCACATCAACGATTTTACCAAGTAATTCTTCACTACCTTTTACAAAGAAAAGTTTCCCATCATCACTTCGTCCAGAGACTCTACCATTGGGCTTGAGTTCATCAAAATAGACTTTGTGCACAGCACCCATTTGAGCATCCATAATCTCATCAAGGATCTCTGTGTGTCTTGCTTGTAGTCTTGTAAGACGTTCACCTGCGAGCGTATTGTCTATCTGGTTATCAAATTCAGCTGCTTCTGTATGTGGACGTGGCGAATATTTAAATGAAAACATCTGTTCAAAACGTACTTTTTCCAGTACATCCATGGTATCTTCAAAGTCTGCATCACTCTCACCAGGAAACCCTACTATCACATCGGTAGAGATAGTCGCTTCAGGACACAAAGCACGGATTTTTTCACAACGATTGAGAAAATTTTCTTTACTATATCCGCGCTTCATCTCTTTGAGGAGTTTTGTTGATCCAGACTGCAAAGGTACATGTATCTGTTTACATATTTTGGGATTGTTCGCAAATTCTTCTAAAAACGCATCATCCATATGCAAGGGGTGAGGTGATGTAAAACGTATGCGTTCCAAGCCATCTATTTTAGAGATTTTTTGCAAAAGCTGGGTAAAGTTACATGACTCATCAGAACTTCCAAAACGTCTGCCATAATTGTTTACATTTTGTCCTAAAAGCATCACTTCTTTGGCACCTGTGTTGACAGCTTTTGTGATCTCTTGGACTATCAAATCAGAAGGGATAGAGATCTCCTCTCCTCGTGTAGCAGGTACAATACAAAAAGTACATGACTTATCACAGCCTATAGAGATATTTACCATCGCTTTAAAAGGGTTAGAACGATACTCCCCAAAAGCATAGGTGCTTTCATCATAATCTGTACTTACTTCAACAGCATGTTTTTTATCGACCACGTCTGTAATTTTCGAGACATTTCTTGCCCCAAGCACAAAATCAACCACGGGCGCACGCTTGATAATCTCTTCACCCAAATGTGAAGCGGTACATCCTGCTACCCCTATTTTGGCACCCTCTTTTTTGTGCTTGTTAAACAGACCTATCTCCGAAAAGAGTTTTGCTACAGGCTTCTCACGAACAGAGCAGGTATTGATAATAATAAGGTCAGCTTCGGAAAGATTTTCGGTAAGTTCGTAAGGTTCTTTTTGATTAAGTTCTGCAATCATATGCTCACTATCGCGCACATTCATTGCGCACCCAAGTGTTTCTATAAATAATTTTTTTCTACTCAATATATCTCTTTAATATCACCCAAATTAGGCAATGATATGTACTTCGTATATATATTCATTTTCATCCATGCCATATTTGACTTCTCTCATATAGACAGAAAAACCTTTTTCTTCAAAATGTTCGATAAGCTCTTTAAGTTCTTTATGCGAGTTGTCTTTATCAAAATAAAATATAGACTTATTCGCTAGTTCTTCTTCAATTTTTTTCAACTCAATTGTTTTTGGCTTCGCCTTAAGTGTTGTTCTAGCAAGTTTTAATTTCATCTATATCCTTTTAATTCTTTGTCTTGATTATACTTTATTTTCAGTAAAGGTTCGGTTAGCTATAATACCAAACTTTCAAAAAACCACTTCCTAGATGTTCTTAACATTGTTATGTTACCTCTTGTAGCGGTAGATTGATAACCATTCATAAAACTGATGAACCAGGAGAGTCACTGATGGAAAAAATATTAGATATTATTGAAGCTATTGCGCATGAGAAAAACATCTCAAAAGAGCATGCATTAGAAGCATTTAAAGAAGCTCTTATCAACACAGCCAAAAAACTTACTACTTTCACCACCGCCTTTGAGGTGATTATAAATAATGATACAAAAACATATACAATCAATAAAGTAATCACTATTGTAGCCGATAATGATGAACAGCTTTTTGTAGAAGTTGGAAAAGATGACAGTAAAGAAAAAATACCTTCTGACGCTTTTATGCCACTCAGTGAAGCAAAAGAATTTGATGACTCTTTGGAAATAGGAGATCAACTCAAAGAAGAGTTTATACTTGAAGAACATGGCCGTACTGCATCTGCAAACCTTTTCAAAGAGCTTGAATACCATGTGCAAAGACGTATAGAGCAAGATCTTTTTGAAAAATATAGAGAAAAAGTGGGTACCATTATGTTAGGTACTGTAAACCGTATAGATGCTGACGACAATACCTATGTCGAGATAGGTGAACTTAAAGGTGTTATGAGCCTTAGAAACCGTATTAAAGGAGAAACATTTAAACGAGGAGACAGTATTAGAGCACTTTTACGCTTTGTCTCTGTTGATCCTCAGTATGGACTATTTTTAGAACTCACAAGAACATCTCCTAAATTTTTAGAAGCGCTAATGGCTTCAGAAGTACCCGAGATTGCAGATGGCGTAGTAGAGATCATTAATGCTGCAAGAATTCCAGGAGAAAGGGCAAAAATAGCTCTTAAAACAGAACAGATGAATGTTGATCCTATTGGTGCAGCCGTAGGTGTAAAAGGTGTACGTATTAATGCTGTAAGCGAGGAACTCAATGGTGAAAATATTGACTGTATCGAATACTCATCTATCCCTGAGGTCTATATCACACGTGCTCTCAGCCCTGCAATTACACAAAGTATTAAAGTAGATGCAGCCGAGAAAAAAGCAATGGTTAACATTACCAGTGACCAAAAAGCCAAAGCCATTGGTAAATCAGGTATCAACATCCGTCTTGCCTCTATGCTCACAGGTTATACAATTGAACTCAACGAAGTAGAGGGTATTGCGGAACGCCAGATAGACTCAAGCGAAGCAGAAGCAGAAAAGACCACAGATACATCTGCATTGGCAGATTTGTTTAAATAGTCAATGTGTAGGGTGGGTTTTTCAACCCACCACATAACCCAATATCTACTCCCACTAATATAAAAAACCAAATACCCATAGTGGTATCTTATTACCAAATCCTATCTCGACATTATCAGCCACTATATACGAGTTGGGTATATCTTTTATCTGATTAAAACTTTTGTTTTTACCACCTATTTCAAACAAATACTTACTATCAATTAAGAAATCGCCTTTTTTAGGTATCTCTAGTGTGTGTAAGGTTTTAAGTAAAGTGGCAAATATCGTCTCTCTTATACTCCCTATAGGGGCTTCATTGCAGTAATGGTAGTTCAAGTTCGGATTGTTAAGATATATCTTTTCTGGTTTAGTGAAGATATTATCACCTTTACTTTTAGAACGAATGACATTAAAAATCTTACCTCTGTCAAGATATGCTATATATTGATAAAGTGTATCTCTGTCTATACCTATCTTAGAACTCAACTCTTTGATGTTAAGTGTAAAAGGTTCAGAGCTACAGATGAGTGTAACAAGTTTTTTTAGATTGACAATATTTTCATACTTTATCTTAAAAAGTGAGGGGATGTCTGTCTCTATGGCAGTATTTATTGTAGCATTGAGTTTTATGGGGTATCGTGTTGTATCGTTAAAATAAAAAGGGTAATACCCACTTTTTAGATATTCCTCCCAAAACTCTAAAGGGTTGAGCTTTTTTTTGATAGCAAAGGCAATGTCCGAATGATGTACCAAAATCTCTTCAATCGTATAACTCTCCAAAGACACATCTAACTTAAACTCCAAAAATTCACGATAACTCATACCTTGCACCTTGTAAAGTACGGCTCTTCTACTCAAATCTGCAGTTGAGTGTTCAAGCTCTATCGCTGAGGAACCAGAAAATATCACTTGTAGGTTTAGCATATCGTGTATTTGTTTTAGCTCTATTTGGAAGTTTTTGTATTTATGTATCTCATCTATGACTAGCACCTCCCCACCTTTGGAGGAGAACTCTTTAGCTGTGTCAAGCAGTGTTGTGTTTGCTAACATGATGTTATCTACACTCATATAGAGTTTTTTGTGTATAGGCAAGGAGAGCCTACTAAGGTAGTCAAGTATATAGGTAGTCTTCCCCACACCTCTAGCCCCTACGATGCCTATAAGCTTGTCACTCTTTTGTATGCTGTCATAGAAGTATCTTTTGTGAGTTATTTCCGATGAGCCTATGTATATGGCAGAGTTTTCCAATAGTGTCGCTAACATCACAAGCCTTTTTTCTTGTATTGTATCATAAGTAGGAATATATTCCTATTTTTTGTTTATATAGTTGGTATATACTCTTATTTAAACTCAACCTTTAACTTCTAAGTTTCGGAACTTGGGTGCATGTAGGATAGGCTGGAAAAGCTTTGTCTTGTGAATACATAGATTTTGTTTTTTGAAGAGTTATGGCACTTATCTTTTTTATCAGAATTTGAACTA
>JALSSQ010000018.1 GCA_026984165.1 Sulfurovum sp. | reverse complement strand
GGAACAAAAGGTACCGATATCCATAATATATTGCCTGAGTTACATAATTTTGCTAGTGATAAACAAAATTTAGGTTTCATGAAGGTATAATACTAAAAAATATAGGATATTTCTCATGAAACACATGCTCTGCACTTTTTCTCTAGTTACACTCTTCTCTTTAGGTGGATGTGGATCACAGGCCTTTGATGACTCCAACACAACACATAACCAGTCAGATGATGGTAACACGATGAATACCCAGCCAAATAATCCTAGAGGGAATACAGCTACAGTAAGTCCAAAATTTCCACACAAAAATGAAAAATATCAAATTTTTGCTTGGAATGATTTAGGTATGCACTGCATGGATGGAGATGATTACTCTGTCTTTTCCATTTTGCCTCCATACAACAATCTACTTACACAATTGGTCAAAAAAAGTACTGCTGAGCATAAACCTATGCTTATGACTAAAGATGTGAACATCACCTATGAAGCTGTGGCATCCCTAGAAGGATACTACAACACTTCTAGTGCAGACAAAACAAATTTTTGGCAATATGCTCCTAAACTGTTTAACACTCCACTAAAAGAAAACATAGGCTTAAAAGGCAACCCTGTACAGAGTAAAACACCTGCACCACTGCGGTATCAAGATACACACAAATGGTGGGATGCAGAAGGCATACCTACCGTACCAAAAGATGATGATGGCACAAAAAATGAATACCCTATGGTAAGAGTAACTGCTAAAGATGCAAATGGCACAGTCTTAGCAGAGACTATCACAGTACTTCCAGTGAGTGACGAAATGGACTGTAAAAAGTGTCACAGTTCAACTGCAAATTATGTTGCTACACGACCATACAAAGGATTTGTAAAAGATAAAAATGTAAACAAAGATTATAAGTACAACATATTAAGACTTCATGATCAAAAACATGCAGACTCTTACCCTTTAGATGCACTAAAAAAGTTAGGATACACCTATAAATCTTCTTTAGAAGAGACTGCTAGAGCAGGCACACCTATACTCTGTGCATCTTGTCATAAAAGTAATGCATTGGGTACAAAAGGTATGGATAATATACCATCATTAACTTCAGCTATACATAGTAAACACAGTAAAGTAATAGACCCAAGTAATGGCGAACCACTAGGTAGTAGTAGCAACAGAGACAGTTGTTATGCCTGCCATCCAGGACAAAAAACACAATGCTTAAGAGGAGCCATGGGAAAGGCAAAAGATAAGAATGGTGCACAAAAAATGCAATGTCAAAGTTGTCATGGAAGTATGGAAGCTGTAGGTCAACGCACAAGAGAAGGATGGCTAGAGCAACCAAACTGTCAAACGTGTCATCAAGATGGAAAAAGATACACCACAGCAGTGTCAGACACAAAAATTGGTACGTTGCGTGAAGTTGTAGATACAAGATTTGCAACCAATCCGAACACCCCTGCTAAAGGTATATCTCTCTACAGGTTTAGTACGGGCCATGGAAGATTACAATGTGCTTCATGTCATGGTTCACCCCATGCCATTTATAGTAGTGCAAGAAAAGAAGACAATATCCAAAGTAAACACATTCAAGGTCATGCTGGCACAGTAAATGACTGTAAAGCTTGTCATAAATATGTACCAAAAACTAGAAATGGTGGACCTCATGGCATGCATACTCCAGGTGTCTCGTGGGTAGGGGACCATCAGAATGCAGTTATTCAAAAAGGAAAAGAGTCATGTACAGCTTGTCATGGAAAAGACTTTAAAGGCCTACCGTTATCCAAAATGTTCAAAACACGTTTTATGGCAGGAAAAGAGTTTAAACAAGGTCATCCAGTGAGTTGTTATGATTGCCATAATGGACCAACGGGCAAAGGGTATTAAATAGTACAAAAAAGGATTCTTTGATGCCAGCATTTATAAAAGACATAGAATCACTTCTAAGTTCTCACACAGCCTTCATAGATGTCAAGCAAAGCTTACATCTTTACTTCAATAGAACTGACTACGGCTGTGTAAAGGACTACCCTGTTGCCATCGTCCATGACCAAAAGCGTATCAAAGAAGAAGATGCACTTAGTACTTCAAGAAAAATTATTTACTAGATGAGGATGGTCAAAGCTATGACGTATACCCAAAAGATGACCTCGTAAACATCTCTACCTATGCCCCAAAATACATCCAAACTGTAGGCTTTATGCTTTCCACTACTAAAGACATACCACAGCCCACTTTTTTTAACAAATTCAAAGGCGACTGCTGAAAAAAGATACAAAGCGTAGAAGGACGAGAAGCAGTCATAAACATCTCAGCACTCACAGAAGAAAGCACTGACTGAGAAGCAGAAGATGCCTTATGTGCCATCATACGCAAACGTAAAGAAGTCCATCAGTTGAAGAAAATAGCGTTTGTGTGAATAGTAGAAATAAACGGTGAAAATAAAAATATACCTACTGTGATGAAACACTATTTTGAAGATGCTACGATGGTAGTCAAGAATGGTAGAAAAACGTATTATATGGGCTGGAGTGACCCGCTACAAGATATTAATATGCGGTATTTTTGTTTGTCCGCCTGAATAGAAACAAATATTAGCACCAATAGTTGTCGCTATCGGTACTGTTAGACTAATGTTTCAACAAATGCATCAAATATTAGACTGCCAAAAACAAATAGCCTATAAACGCTGTGAGATTTTCGATATCCATAGGCAACACCTTTCAAAGTCCATCCCACCATCTCCGCTAAAATTACGCCAAAAAAAAAGCCCTGCATCTCAATAAAGAGATACAAGGCTTACGGTCTTCACGCTAGCGACAACTAGCTTAGGAAGTTACCAATGTAATCGCTCTCACAGCATTTACATTTGGATTATAAGAAAATATAACTTAATTAACTATTAAAGCTTACACTCCCCAAGCTCAACTTCTCTATACGCCACACCCATCAGAGCACACGCTCTTTTCATGATATTCTCTTGGGTAAATCCAAACTTCGCAAAGAGTTCATCTGCTGGTGCAGAGGCTCCAAAACTCTCCATGCCTAATACGTCATCTGCATAGCGGTAGTACTCTGTAGCTGTTGCTGCTTCTACGGCTAGCACTTTGGTATTTGGGTCTATGACAGTTGCTTTATAGTCTGCATCTTGCTCGTTAAAGAGGTCAAGGCAAGGTACAGAAACGACATTGGCCTTGATGCCAAGTACGGCTAGGTGACAAGCAGCTTTGAGACATGGCATAAGTTCTGACCCTGAAGCCATGAGTGTGAAATTTGCATTTTTGCGTTGTTTCACAATGTAAGCACCTTTGCTTACCTCACCAAAGTCACGTTTTGGTTTGAGTACATCTAGCTTTTGACGACTAAGTACAAAACCATGGGGTGCAGTGTTCATGGTGAGTGCTGTTTTCCATGCTTCTATGTTTTCTGTGGCATCTGCTGGTCTCCATACATAGAAGTTTGGCATCGCTCTAAACTGGCTGAGTTGCTCTATAGGCTCATGGGTTGGGCCATCTTCGCCTACACCGATGCTGTCGTGTGTCCATACAAAGAAGTTTTGTATGCCAGAAAGTGCAGCGATACGCGCCGCAGGTTTAAGGTAGTCAGAGAAGATAAAGAACGTCGCATTAAATGGTATGAGCGTACCATAGAGTGCCATCGCATTAGTGATAGCTGCCATAGCGTGCTCACGGATACCAAAGTGCATATTGCGTCCTTTGGGGAAGTCTCCTAACTCTTTAAGCTCTGTTTTGTTCGATGGGGCAAGGTCAGCTGAGCCTCCCACAAAACTAGAAACTCCAGAGGCAATGGCATTGAGTATCTTATGGTTAGAGTCTCTTGTTGCCATGGCTTTATCATTACTAAAGTCAGGGAAAGTAATGTGTGAGAAATCTGGGTTTTGTAGCTTCTCCAGTGCCACATTTTGCTCTACCAATGGTGCTTCTTTTTGTCTGTGAATCCACTCTTTTTCTGCCAATTCACCTTTTTCTACTGCACATCTAAAACGTAACAAGACATCTTCAGGAATGGCAAAAGTCTCTTCAGGGTTAAAGCCCTCTTTGGCTTTTGACTCTGCGATAATCTCCGCTCCAAGTGGCGCACCATGTGTATGGTGTGTACCTTCTAGCTCACCTGCACCTTTACCGATGATGGTGTTGGCGATGATGATGGTTGGCTTGGTAGCAGATTTCACTTCATCTAACACTTTTTCTATGTCATCATAACAGTGCCCGTTTATCTTTTTTACATCCCAGTTTTGTGCCAAGAAACGTGCCTCTACATCTTCACTCCATGCAATGCTCGTGTCACCCTCGATAGTGATACAGTTAGAGTCATAGATGAGTACCAAATCACTAAGTCCCAAGTGTCCTGCTAACGAACAGGCTTCATACGAGATACCCTCTTGCAAGTCACCATCTCCACAAAGACAATATACCTTATGGTCTATCAGTTCACAAGTCTCTGAGTTTACTTGGTTTTTAGTGTAGGCTTCTGCCATCGCAAAACCAACAGCATTGGCGATACCTTGCCCCAGTGGACCTGTAGTAATCTCTATCCCCTCAGTGTGTCCATACTCTGGGTGCCCTGGGGTTTTAGAGTCTAGTTGTCTAAACTGCTTTAAGTCCTCTAAGCTCACATCATATCCCCAAAGGTGAAGGAGTGAATAAATCAATGCAGAACCATGTCCGCCAGAAAATACCAAACGGTCACGGTTGAGCCATTTTGGGTTTTTGGGGTTATGACTGAGTTTTTCAGAAAGTACCACAGCGATGTCTGCAAGCCCCATAGGTGCACCCGGATGTCCTGAGTTTGCCTTTTGTACCATGTCTGCTGCTAAAAATCTGATGGTATTTGCCATCTTTTTACGCATTTTGTTTTGCTCTGTCATTACTGCCATGTAAGTCTTCCTTTAGTGGTGTCTATGTAAATATTGTGTGATAAGTGGGTTTAAAGCCTCTTGGAGCTTCGCATCAAACGTTTCAAATCGTCTTTGTAAATCTTTTGCCAAAGCATCTGCCTCTTCGACAGTTTTGTCAAGTCCTAAAAGGTTTACAAAGCTATTTTTATCGCCATCGTTGCCTGTGGTTTTCCCTGCTTCTTCTTCTGATTGGGTTTCATCTATAATATCATCTTGTATCTGAAACAACAAGCCAAGGTCTATGCCAAAATCATAGAGTGCTTTTTGTACCTTGGTATCTAACCCTACAATCACGGCACCCATCTGAAGTGAAGCAGCGATAAGTTTGGCTGTTTTGTTGGTATGAAGTATCTTGATTTGTTCTATGTCAAGTGGTTGGTTTTCAAAATAACAGTCTATCGCCTGCCCTAGTACCATGCCTTGAGCACCACCATTTTGTGCCAAAAGTGTAACCAATTTGATTTTTATATCTTCACGCAGTGGTGCTTGGGCTATGTGTAAAAAGGCATCGGTATTGAGTGCATCTCCTGCAAGTATGGCAGTCACCTCATCATAACGCTTGTGTAAAGTCTCGTTGCCACGACGTAAGTCTGCATCATCCATGGCTGGTAAATCATCATGTATCAGTG
>JALSSQ010000017.1 GCA_026984165.1 Sulfurovum sp. | reverse complement strand
TGTGGTGTAACGGCTAAGTGAAAAACGTATAGCCGTATGTGCCAAATCTTCTGCTGCACCGATGGCTTCCATAACTGAGTTCGCCTCTAAATCTTCAGATGCACAGGCTGACCCTGTACTCGCTCCAATACCAGCTTTGTTTAAGTCCCACAACATAGACTCACCCTCGATACCTCTAAAGGAGATAAGGATGGTATTTGGCGTTCTTTTGTTTCTGGGAGTCACTACAAAAGTATCTTCTATTTTGAGTAATTCATCTTCAAAGTCATCTCTCATTTCTCTAATCTCTGACATTTCAAAGTCAAGTGCATCAATGGCTTGTTCGATGGCTTTACCCATACCAACGATGCCAGCTACATTGAGCGTACCAGAACGGTATCCACCCATTTGTGCACCACCATGAAGTAGAGGCATAAGCTCCTTGCCTTTTTTGACATATAAAGCACCTACACCTTTAGGTCCATGAAACTTGTGTGCTGAGAAAGTAAGATAGTCCACATTAAACCCCTGTACATTGACAGGGAGTTTACCTATGGCTTGTACTGCGTCAGTGTGAAAAAGTACACCATGCTCTTCACAAATGTCACCAATCTCTTCTACAGGGAAGATTGCACCTGTTTCATTATTTGCCCACATCACAGAGACGAGAGCAGTTTTGTCTGTGATGTTGTCTCTTACAGCTTGTACATCGACAATACCTTCATGGTTGATAGGCAAATAGGTGACTTTACAGCCCATACTCTCTATCCATTTGGCTGTAGCAATGACAGAGGGATGTTCTACTTCAGAGACCATAATATGGTTTTTTTTACCTGTTAAAATCTGCTCAAAATAGATAGATTTGAGTACCCAGTTGTTACTTTCTGTGGCACAGGAAGTGATGATGACAGAGTCTTGATGATTGGCATTGATTCCTGCATAGATTTTCTCCATAGCTTGTTTGATGCCTGGGTGGGTTTCAGATGCAAAGAGGTGAAGTGAATTGGGGTTTCCATACTTTTGCACAAAGTAAGGCTCCATAGCTTCAAAGACATGTGGATCAACGATTGTTGTTGCATTATTGTCTAAATATACGGTCATTTTATTCCTTTAAAACAAGTCTTTTTTAATGAAGAGAGATATTCTCTTAATTGATTTTGAGCATAGTACGCATTTTTTCTTAAGATAACTTAAACTTAAAATATGCATTAGCATTGGTGAAAAACTTTTTTAAAAATGTGAAGGGGTTGGGGTATTGATGAGGTTGTAAAATTCATTACGCGTACGTTCATCACTTTTAAACAGACCGCGCAAAGCAGAACTTACGGTAGTCGAGTTGATTTTCTGTACCCCTCGCATCTCCATACACATGTGCCGGGCATGGACTACTACAGCTACCCCTTTTGGTTTGATGGTGCTTAGTATGGCATCGGCTATTTGCTCTGTCATCTGTTCTTGTATTTGTAGGCGTCTGGCATAGACATTGACAATACGTGGGATTTTGGAGAGCCCTACTACTCTACCATCAGGTATATATGCCACATGTGCACGTCCGATGATAGGTAACATATGGTGCTCACACATAGAGTAAAACTCGATATCACGTACGAGTACCATTTCGTCATTAGAGGTCGTAAAAAGTGCTTCGCCCAGTATCTCTTGGGGATCTTGATCATAACCTTCTGTAAGAAACTTTAGGGCTTTGGCTACACGGCTTGGTGTTTTAAGCAGTCCTTCACGTGTAGGGTCTTCTCCTAAAAGTTCAAGGACTTTGGTTACAGCTTGTTCAAATTCTTTTTCTTTGTTCATGGTCAATTCCAAATATTAATATGTTTGTATTGTATCTAAATAGAGTTTTAAAATCTTATCATCCACTTTAGAAATAGCAAGTTTACGTATCTCTTGTACAGTAAAATAGTTGTTTCGAGTCGCATCAAGTTCATCATAGACATAAATTTTGCATATGCGCTTAAAGTGTGTATAGGTATGGCTAACTTCGCCGATATACTCTGAGGCACACAGAGGTACATCTATCTCTTCAAATCCCCATAGCCCATGTAAAAACTTGCCCGTACGCTGTGTGAGTGAAAGCTTGTCGTTGTAGGTGTAAAGCATGATGTTTTGTTCACGTGTGGGCACGACACGTTTTTTCTTGTTAGGGTAGCGTGTAGGTTCTTCTTTTCCTTGACAGATACTACTTAATGGACAAAGTGTACATTGGGGGTTTTTGGGCGTACAGATACTTGAACCGATATCCATCATGGCTTGATTGTAGTCAAAAGGGTTTTCTTTGTCCACGAAGTTATAGGCTATTTCCCAAAGTGCTTTGTCTGTAGGTGTTTTTAGTTTGTAAAGACGACATAAAATACGTTTGACATTGGCTTCCATAATAGGTACAGGCTGCTTAAAAGCAAAAGCAGCTACGGCATGAGCCGTATTTTTCCCAATCCCAGGGAGCTTGATTAATTCATCAATATTCAATGGCAACGTAGGGGGAACGCCTTGTGCTTGCCCTCTTTGTGTTAAAATCTTCGCCGTCTTATGCAAATTTTTCGCCCGATTATAATATCCAAGCCCTTCCCACATCTTCAGCACATCATCTAAAGGCGCAGTACCTAAGGCTTTTAGTGTAGGAAACTTTTTTAAAAAAGGAAAATAGTACCTTTCAAGCACAGTTGAAACCTGTGTCTGCTGGAGCATTACTTCAGAGAGATAGATATGGTAAGGGTCGGTTGTGGTACGCCATGGAAGATCTAATCTTCCATAGAGTTTATACCATGTGCGGATGTTTTGGTGGGTTTTTTTCATAAAGAGATTATAGCCATATTTACCCCTATAGTCGTTTCTTATGATTTTTTAGATAAAATCACGGCATTATATATTAAAGGATTGTAGTGAAAGTTACAGTAAATAAAGTAGATGATGCAAATATCATCGTAAGTGGTACTCTTGATGCAACAGTAATTGATGCAAATGTAGAGAAACTAGCAAAACAAGCTGCCAAAGAGATAAAAGTAGATGGTTTTAGGGCTGGAAAAGTACCTGTATCTGTGGTAAAACAAATGCATGGTGACAAGCTCGCGCAAGATGCAGAGGGGGAAGCGCTTAGAGAGCTTATCGATGCTGGACTTGCACAGGCAAAAGTAAATCCTGCAGATATGATAGGGCAACCCTCATTTAAGAAGTATGAAAAAACAGATGATGGCATAGAAGTAGAAGTAGAGATATCTACAAGACCAGAGTTTGATCTTGATGGGTACATGGATGTGGTACCTGCTTTTGAAAAACCAAAAGCAGATGACAAAGAAGTGGAAGCAAAACTTGAAGAGATGGCAAAAGAGCAAGCACCATTTATAAAAATCAAACGTAAACGCATGGTAAAAGATGGCGATATGACGGTGATTGATTTTGAAGGTTTTGTAGATGGTGTGGCTTTTGATGGCGGTAAAGCAGAGAAGTTCAATCTTAAGATTGGTTCAGGTCAGTTTATCCCTGGATTTGAAGAGCAAATTATCGGTATGAAATATGAAGAAGAAAAAGATGTTGTAGTGACATTCCCTAAAGAGTACCAAGTACCAGAACTTGCAGGAAAAGAAGCAACATTTAAAGTAAAACTTCATGAAATACAAGAGCAGGAAGAGGCTCAGATCAATGATGAGTTGGCACAGAAACTTTTAAACAATGAAAAAGCAACGCTTGATGAACTCAAAGAAAAAGTAAGAGCACAAGTAGAAACAGCAGCACTTTCAAAAGTCTATAATGAAGAGCTCAAACCAAAGATGGTTGAAGCGCTTGTAAACAAGTATGATATTGCACTTCCAAATAACATTGTTGAGCAAGAGATAGATGCGAAAATCAACGCAAAAGCACAAGAGATGAGTGAAGAGGAGCTTGCCCAATACAAAGATAATGAAAAGAAAATCAATGCCCTTCGTGACTCTGTAAGAGAAGATGCTATCGCTTCAGTAAAAGCAACATTCATTGTAGATGCTTTGGCGAAAAAAGAAGAGATTAGTGTAGATGACCAAGAAGTCTCTCAAGCGATTTACTATGAGGCAATGATGTCTGGTCAAGACCCTCAACAAGTGATTAAGTACTACCAGGAAAACAACCTTCTTCCTGCTGTGAAAATGGGAATGATTGAAGATAAACTCTTTGGTAAAATGTTAGGACTTGATGCCTAAGTGTCGGGTGGGCATTTTTGCCCATCTTTTTGTTAACTATTTTAATGTATATTCAAATTGATTATAAAATCTATTTTACTATATATTAACAAAGGCTGATTATGAGTTATATTCCATACGTTGTAGAGCAAACAGGCAGAGGTGAGAGATCTTACGATATCTATTCACGATTACTCAAAGACCGTATTATTATGTTAAGCGGGGAAGTCAATGACCAGGTGGCATCTACGATTGTAGCGCAACTGCTTTTTCTTGAAGCGCAGGATCCAGATAAAGATATTTACTTTTACATTAACTCTCCGGGTGGGGTGATTACGTCTGGGCTTTCCATGTTTGATACGATGAATTACATCAAACCAGACATCGTGACTATCTGTATGGGGCAGGCAGCTTCTATGGGTGCCTTCCTGCTCTCTTCGGGTACGCCAGGGAAGCGTTATGCTTTACCTCATGCGCGTATTATGATTCACCAACCTTCTGGTGGCGCACAAGGACAGTCAACAGACATTCAGATACAGGCTGAAGAGATACAACGTCTTAAAGATACACTCAATGAGATTATGGCTAAAAACTGTGGGAAAAAAGCAAAACAGTTGGAAAAAGATACAGAACGCGATAACTTTATGTCTGCAGAAGAAGCAATGGAATACGGGCTTATTGATAAGGTACTCACAAAGAGCTTTAGCTAGGATTATCTATGGTGAGAGAAATAGTTGTTTACCCCGACAAAAGACTGAAACTCATCTCTAAAGAGGTGACTGCTTTTGATGGTGCTCTGCATGATTTGTTGGATGATATGTACGATACCATGTGTGCGCGAAATGGGGTGGGTTTAGCTGCTATTCAAGTGGGGGTTGATGTACGTGCATTGATTATTAACATTCCCCTAGAGGATGCTGATGGAGGAGATGAACAGCCTAAAGAAAATACTTTAGAGATGATAAACCCTGTCATAATAGAACAAGATGGCAGTAAAAAGTTCCAAGAGGGCTGTCTCTCTGTTCCTGGTTATTATGAAGATGTCGAACGTGCCAAACATGTGAAAGTAGAATACTTTGACAGACATGGAAAAAAGCATACCATAGAAGATGATGACTTCTTGGCAGTAGCTATTCAGCATGAGATGGATCATCTTGAGGGAAAAGTCTTTATAGAAAAACTCTCTTATACAAAGCGTAAAAAATTTGAAAAAGAGTGGAAACGGAAGATAAAAGAGGGTGTCGTTTAATCTAAATTTGTTTCTTTTTGTTTAAAAATATGTCAATTTGCAATATTTTTGAATATATTTTCAAAATTATGTCACACTACTTTTATGAATGCAAAAGTCGATAGTGGTACGCCACCCAAAGTGAAACAAAAATCAAAAAAAGAAA
>JALSSQ010000016.1 GCA_026984165.1 Sulfurovum sp. | reverse complement strand
CTCCAGCCACAAACCCCAAACTATCATTATCACCCCTACCCGTGAACTGGCAGAACAGATAGCCCTGGAGCTTAGATCTATCGGCTCATATAAAGCGAACCTTAAGATACTCACACTCTACGGTGGCGTACCCTTGCGTGCACAGGCAGACTCTCTAGCCAAAGGTGCACATATACTCATCGGTACCCCCGGACGCATACAAGACCACTTGGCCAAAGAGACATTAACACTTGAAGGCATCAAAACACTGGTACTTGATGAAGCAGATCGCATGCTTGATATGGGTTTTTATGATGAGATAGTCAAAATTGGCTCCAACATACCACGCTCCAAGCAGACACTGCTCTTTTCTGCAACCTTTCCTGAGAAAATAGAAAAACTTGCCAAAACACTACTCAAACAACCACTTACTATCAAAGTTGATGCCGTACAAAAAAGTGTCAAAATAGACGAACTTGTCTATGAAACAGAAGATAAACTTCACACTCTACTAGCACTTATAGGTTCGTATAAACCAGAATCGCTGCTCATTTTTTGTAACACCAAAAAAGAAGTCATCTCTTTGACAAACACCTTGGCTACACATGGACATGCAGTCATAGACATACATGGAGACCTAGACCAACGCGACAGAAATGAATCTGTCATCGCTTTTTCTAACGGCAGTAAACGCATCATGGTAGCCACCGATGTCGCTTCACGTGGACTGGACATCAAAGATATCGCACTTGTCATCAACTATAACCTACCCTTTGATGCAGAAGTCTATACACACCGTATAGGACGCACAGGACGCGCCGATGCCACAGGCACTGCAATCTCCCTATTTTCTGCCAAAGAGAGTGAGAAATGTGCCTATATCCTTCAAAGAGCAAAGAAAAAGGAGATAAAAGACTTACGTGTGGACGCAAAGTTCAAAATGTTCTCAGACTATGACACCCTCTGTCTCAATGGTGGCAAAAAAACCAAACTCCGCGCAGGAGATATTATCGGTACTTTTTGTAAAGAGATAGGGATAGACAATAGCATGATAGGAAAAATCCATATTACAGATACCAAATCTTACATTGCTCTACATCATACAGTAGTCGATGAAGTTTTTAAAGCGTTGAAAAAAGTGAAGATTAAGAAAAAGAAGTATGTGGCGTGGATACTTTAATCTATTTCCAATAATACTTCTGTAGATATTTCTATATTTCTCTTCCCTTTATGGAGAACAACCAGATATCCATCTTCTGTTCTGATAGTATTTCTAAAGTGCTTCTTTTTATCTACTAGCAGTATGTTGTATTTTTCTTCTAGCGTATGGATAAGTGTATTATCGGAGGCTTCTGAGGTAATGATGGTTAGGGCGTAGTGGGGCATTTATCTTTCCTCAAAACCGAAAACAAAACTACTCCCACAAAATCAGCCACCAAATCCCATAAATCAAAGGTACGAGAAGGGATGCAATATTGACTACACTCTTCAAGTATTGCGAAGGTTAGTACAAGGACTGAACCTATGTAGGGTGGGTTTTCCAACCCACCAAGGTGGGCAGGAATGCCCACCCTACGAAAACTCAACCCATAGTTAAGCAACAAAGCCATCACTCCATAAAGTAAAGCATGACAGATTTTATCACCATAAGGAATCTGACCGACTACATGAAATGCAAAGTTGTAGTCTGCTGTATCAGCTAGGAAGATGATGTAGCTTATGAAGAGGAAAAAGCTTAGAGGGAGAAACCATCTTGTTTGTATACTAGTCATTATTTTTACCATACTTTTTTAAAATAGAACAATAGCCATAATGATAAGACCCAAAAGTTGTACAATTCTTTCTTTCACTTCTCTCGTACCAAGAAGTATCAGACTCAGCACGTTCATTGTCATTTCCTGTATATTTTAGTTTATTTTTCAATTTAATTTTCTGCTTACTGATAGTAGGTAGTGCATCAATAGATAACCCACGTAAAGCATCTTTATCTAAAGAACTAGGGTTGTTTTTAAATTTTTCTATATTATGCCTTGCCACTATTGCATCTATATTTAAAGAGACTATGAGAGTAAAAGAGGCAATTCCTAGTATAGTTATAATATCAAGTAGTTTAGTAAAGGCATATCTTTTAACAAGAAATACAATACCTAAAACCAAGACAAAAATAAGAAAATAATCAAACCACTCTACATAATACCTCATAACAGTAGCTCCCATAATAGACTGATAGAGGTACATCTTTTTGAGTGACACGGTACCCATAATAATACTTTGTGCCAACAAACCTATAAGTAAATATGTTGTAATCTTCTCGTTTTTATGTCTTCTAAGAATGAACAGGAATATGAGAGAAACCAATCCCATAACCATCATAAGTTGAAAAAAACCTTCACGTGCAAAATTTGAAATATTCAATCCTTGTGGGGTATGACCTGTCATTAAAAATGGTATTTGTAGAGCAATAAAACTTAGAAACAAAATATTAATTAGACCTAAAAAAATACCTATCACTAAGATATCCAGTTTTTTAGATTCTGTTATTGTTTTACGTGCTTTAAAATTTGAAAATGAATACACAAAAAGTAGGAGATATATGCCAAACATAAGTAATAATGTAAAAACATAGTGTATTTCAAATGGGATATCAAAACTAAATAGATTTTTAAAAAATGTACTATAATGACTATCTGCTGAGGATAAAAGCATAATAAATGTAATTAAAAAAGGGATTGTAAGCAGTAGTGCTAATCCTATTCGTGTATATATTTTTCTGTCAATATTGTGAACAATTAGATCTCTAAAAAATTCTTTTAGATAAGAGATACCACCTATCCTATAATTTTTAATTAGGATGACTTGATGCAAACTATGTACATTATGCATAGATGTTGTGTAGACCATAAACACCAATATATAAAAAATAATAGGTAAAGAAAGTTGCACCATGTCATTGTTATAATAAAACATATCGCCTATCATGATAAATAAAAAGGGCATGAACCACTTTGTGTAGGGATTTATATTTTTTTTAGTCCATATCATATATACTAATGGTATGAGTATAAGTATGTAAGAAGCAATATGCCAACCTCCTACCAAGATACTTATTTTCCCAAAATTATCTATGATAGAGAGAATAACCCCAAGCACAATAAGTGACAAGGCTATTTTTTTATCCTTCAGTAGCGGGTTTAATTTATTATCTTCTATGTTTACATTTTCCATACTATCGATACTCCTTCATCAAATTTTTCACATACCCAGTCTCTATCTTCGCACCCATCTTCTCAAAAAGTGCATAGTAGCCAAGCAATGTACGGTTGATAAACAAAAATTGTTCATTAAGCTTATGTACGGAGTGAAACTGTTTTTGTTGCACTTCAAATATCATCTCAAAACCTCTTTTTGAAAAATCGTTGTTTACTTTAAAGTCGTAACACTCACCCACAAGAGGCTCTTTGTAGAGTGTGTCAAGAGGTTTAATGATTTCTCTGTAAAAGGTGAGCATCTCTTCCTCGGTTTGTTCCTCGATCATCCCCAATGTTACGTATTGTTTAATGATACTTTGGTCATCATCCTCTTCTAAAAGATTGAGGTGCAGTTGATTGTATTGGGTTAGAAAGTCATCTTCTACACGTTTAACACACCCGAAGTCTATCAGTCCAAGTTTTCCATTTTCTAAAAAGAGAAAATTCCCTGGATTTGGGTCTGCGTGTATATGTTTTAGCGTATAGAGGGCATAAAAGAAAGTGTCAAATATCAGCTGTGCATAGTTATCTTTTTCTTCTTGCGTTGGATTACTAGCCATATAGCTGTCAAAATTTAATCCCTCTAAAAAGGAGGTCGTCAGCACTTTTTCTGAAGAGAGTGCAGGGTAGACCTTTGGTATGATGATATTTTTATTGTCTATATTTTCTCTAAAAAAGGCACAGTTTTTTGCTTCTAGTACATAGTCCACCTCTTCATAAAGTCTCTCTTCTATCTCACCTATGATGTGGTCTACATTTTGCCCTTTGGCAAAGCGTTTCATGCCAAAGTGTATGAGGCTCATGTCGGACTCTATGCTTTTTTTGATGCCCGGATATTGTACTTTTACGGCGAGTTGCTTGCCATCTTTAGTAGCTAAATGCACTTGCCCTAAAGAGGCAGCTGCAAACGCTGTCATCTCAAAACTCTCAAAAGCATCTTGCGGGTAGAGACCTAACTCTGTTTTGATTATCTTTCTTACCAGAGCTTTGTTGATACTAGGTATGGCATTAAATGATTTACTTATTTTTTCTAAATACGCAGGCGGTAAAAACGGCATGCCCAAAGCCACTTGTTGAGCTATCTTTACAGAGACACCTTTAAGCTCACCTAGTGCATCGAAGATGATATCTGCTATGGCTTCATGGTTTTGTGTCTTGTCACCGTTTGTCACAAATCGTTTTGTTTTTTTAGCACCTATTTTAAGCAGTGCTTTTCCTACGACTTTACCGCGAGAGAGTTTGCCTGTTGGGAGTGCATTATCCATGGAGTACCTCTCCTAGTTTACGTTTTATTTTGCTAAAAGACTCTTTTTTCGTCGCAAATTTTTGTAGGCTATTGAGCATATGCGTCTTAAAGAAAAACATCCCAAGGTCAGAAGCTTTAGAGAGCATATCCGAGTGTAGCACTGCCTCTGCCAATCCCAAAGAATGGTCTAGCAACTGCGTAGTGTTCTCAAACATCTCAGAGTCATCTTTGACCCAGTAAGCTACTACCATAATATAGTAATCCCAAAAGAGTTTTGGCATATGTTCTCTAAAAGGCGGTTCTGCTATCTCCTCTGCTTCTATTGCGATGCTTAGCATCTCATCTACTGTTTCTATAAAAAGAGCATTGGTCTCGTAGAGTTTCCCCATTTTGAGCCCTGAAGCGTGAAAGACCATATCGGCTATCTGTATGATGAACTCTCTGTCTTCAAGGTAGAGTTCTAGCTCTGTCTCTATGAGAGTTTGGAGTTGCTCTCTTAGTGTATAGGTTTGAAAGTCTTCTATCTCTTGTAGGCTTGCTATTGCTTCTTTATGTTTTTGTTCTATATAGGCATAGAGGAGTTTCTCCTTAGAGGGGAAGTAGTTGTAGATGGTGGGGTTGCTCACCCCAGCATTTTTAGCCATCTCTCTCAGGCTTGCATTATCAAAGCCTTTTTCTATGATGAGGTCTACAGCTGATTGGAGTATTTTAATCTTTGTTTTTTCTTTGGCAGATTGTGTTATTTTCATGTTAAATCCTTAAATATTTAACAAAGTATAATATAAATAGGATTAAATGTCAATATTTATTATAGTAAATTAAATATATAGAGATTTTATTCTAGTAAATACTATATAATGACACAATTTACTTGCTATTGGTGAGAAAAATTTAACAATGTATACATAAAAGGATTTGTGGGGATACGTATGAGAGACTAGTCTTCCAATATCTCTTTACGCTTTTTATTTCTAACGATATAAAAAATAGTGATTAACACTACAGACACCAAGGCGATGAGTGTTGCAGATTTTAGATATTCAGAAATAAGTGCTTGGTTTGAGCCT
>JALSSQ010000015.1 GCA_026984165.1 Sulfurovum sp. | reverse complement strand
TCACACAAATAAAACCCCACAGGAAACCCCATGCTACAACCCTGCTACTGCAAATCAAATAAACCCTTTTCACAATGTTGTGAGCCGTTTTTACGTGTATTGGAAGTGCCTAAGAGTGCACTAGAATTGATGAGGTCACGATATTCTGCCTATTGTTTGGGTGATGTGAACTATCTACAAGCTACGACCCATGACCATACTTGGACAGATGAAGAACTAAAGTTCATACAAGACTGGGCAGACAATAGCTTTTGGCAACATCTTGACATAGTGCAGAGTGATGAGGAGATGGTGGAGTTTAAAGCCTATTATATCTTTGATGGTAAACAGCATATGCACCATGAGAAATCTATATTTATTAAAATAAATGATATGTGGAAGTATGTGGATGGCGAGATATATGAAGATAAGGTAGAGTTTTTACGTAACTCTCCATGTATTTGTGGAAGTGGTGATAAATATAAGCGCTGTTGTTTTAAGAAGATTGGATAAATTGCAATACACCATTTACAACAGTATCATCATCCAATATAGTACGATGCCCAAGTCCTGTAGTGGGGCGTAGTTCTGCCCATGTCCATTTTTGGCATAAGTGTTCTGAATGAAAAATGGGTATCTCTTTGTCCTGCGTGTCATGGTAGATGAGGGTAGGGACATGAAAGGGGGAGTCTAAGATGTCTTGCCAGTTTTTTCCATACTGTTCAAAATGTGTTTTGTTATGGCTCCATGTGTAGGCGCGCATTTTTTCTACGATATCATGAGGTATGCCAAGACGTTTGGCAAAGTCATCTGCTACTGCTGTGATGTCGTGGATGGGTGCGATAAGAGCTAGTTTTTTTGTCTCTAACCCTAACTTAGAAGCCACCGTCACCGCAGCCCCACCAAAAGAGTGTGCGATGATGCACTCTACGCTACCAATATCTTTCATAACAGCACGCACAGAGTCTGCCCAAGATGCCAAGTCTGAAAAGCTATTGGCAGAGTCTCCATGACGCAGGGCATCGTAGCTGATGACTTGGTAGTTGGCTTTGAGCAGAGCATCGGTAAAGTGTGTCATGCTTTTTGAGGTTGTTGACCAACCATGCACGAGTAAGACCTTTGGATGTGTGGCATCTCCCCAACGGTAACCTTGTAAGGTAATGTTTTTATAAAGTGAGATTTTAAAAAGTGTAGGTGTTGGTAAGGGCAGTGCATTACGGTTTTTACGTTTGGAGTTTATGGGGTAGTGAAAGAGCTTATGTGCAGAATAGACAGCAAAGGCAGGAAACAGGTAACTTATAATTTTAAAATAAAGATGGATAAATATACGTTTTGTTTTATTGTGCATGTTACTCCTTTACATAATATTATTTTAGCATAAATTTCAATCAGATTTTAACTAAGCTTTGCTATATTAGATATAACTATAACGCAAAGGTCTATCATGTCAGAAGAGTTAAAACATACACCACAATTTACCCATTTGCATCTTCATACAGAGTACTCTTTGCTTGATGGTGCAAATAAGATAAAAGCCCTTGCCAAGAAAGTCAAAGAGCAAGGCATGACCTCTGTCGCTATGACTGATCATGGCAATATGTTTGGTACGATTGATTTTTATAATACGATGCGCAAAGAGGGTATCAAGCCTATTATTGGGATGGAAGCCTACGTCCACAATCAGGAGGATTTGGGAGACAAGTCTATGCGTCAGCGTTTTCACCTCTGCCTCTATGCCAAAAATGATATTGGTTATAAAAATTTGATGTATCTCTCTTCGCAAGCCTATATTCATGGCTTTTACTACTATCCGCGTATTAACTGGGAATTGCTTAAAAACAACTGCGAAGGGTTGGTGTGCTCTTCTGCATGCTTGCAAGGTGAGGTCAATTGGCATCTCAATCTGAGTGAACGCAATATCAAATTTGGAGCCAAAGGGTATGAAGAGGCAAAAAGAGTTGCCTTGCGTTACAAAGAGCTCTTTGGCGATGATTTCTATTTGGAGCTTATGCGTCATGGTATTGGTGATCAGCATACGATTGACAAACAGATTATCAGGCTCTCACAAGAGACAGGCATCAAGATAGTGGCTACAAATGATACCCATTATACCAACAAAGAGGATGCAGATGCACATGAAGCGTTTATGTGTATTGCGATGAACAAACTCTATGATGATCCAAATCGTTTGCGTCACTCTGTACATGAGTTTTATGTGAAGTCTCCAGAACAGATGGCAGCGCTTTTTGCCGATATCCCTGAAGCATTGGAGGCGACACAGGAGATAGCAGATAAATGCAACCTGGAGATAAAGCTGGGAGACCCCACGCCACCCAACTTCAAATTTGCCAGAGAGAGGGCGAAAATATCTGGTATTACGCTGCCTGAACCAGACAAAGAGTACTCTTTGAAGAATGATAAAGTACTTTTTATAGAGGAGTCCAAAAAGGGGTTGGAGAAACGTCTAAAAATAGTGCCCCCTGAAAAACATCAAGAGTATCGCGAGAGACTGCAAGTGGAGATAGATATTATCAACACCATGAAGTTCCCCGGCTACATGCTCATCGTGTGGGACTTTGTCGATGCTGCCAAACAGATGGGTATTCCTGTAGGACCTGGACGTGGATCGGCAGCGGGTTCACTGGTAGCATATTCGCTGGGGATTACCGATATTGACCCTATGCCTTATGGTTTGCTTTTTGAGAGATTTCTCAACCCTGAACGTGTCTCTATGCCAGATATCGATATGGACTTCTGTCAGGCACGTCGTCAGGAGATACTTGACTATGTGGTAGAGAAATATGGGCGTGTGAACGTGGCGCAGATTATTACTTTTGGTAAGCTCCTTGCCAAAGGGGTGATTCGTGATGTGGCACGTGTACTGGATATGCCTTACTCCAAAGCAGATGCGATGGCAAAGCTCATCCCTGATGAATTGGGCATTGATCTCAAGGGTGCTTATGAAAAAGAGCCCAAGATTAAAGAGCTCTTGAACTCTGACCCCCAAGCCAAACGTACATGGGAGTATGCCTTGGCACTTGAAGGGCTCAATCGCAATGCAGGGACACATGCAGCGGGTGTGGTGATTTCCAATGAACCGCTTTGGCAAAAGACACCACTCTTTAAGCCAACAGGACTCGATACACTGGCGACACAATATTCCGGCAAGTATGTTGAAGATGTGGATTTGATCAAGTTTGACTTCCTGGGGCTTAAGACACTTACTGTGATAGAAGAGGCACTGCAACTTGTAGAGCGTCGTCACGGCAAACGGATTAACTTTGTAGAGGAAAACATCGAAGATCCTAAAGTCTATGAGTATATCTCTACGGGTGAGACACTTGGCTTGTTTCAGATAGAATCAGCAGGGATGCAGGATTTGGCGAAAAAACTAAGACCAAGTGGCTTTGAAGATATTATTGCGATGCTTGCACTCTATCGTCCAGGGCCTATGGAGTCTGGGATGCTTGATGATTTTGTGGAGCGTAAGCATGGACGTGCCAAGATCACCTATGCCTTTCCAGAACTAGAACCCATACTTAAGCCTACTTATGGAGTGATTGTTTACCAAGAGCAGGTGATGCAGATCGTACAGACGATTGGGGGATTTAGTCTTGGTGGGGCAGACCTTGTAAGACGTGCGATGGGTAAAAAGATTAAAGAGGAGATGGACAAACTTCAAGGGGAGTTTGCCGATGGTGCCGCCCAAAAAGGTTTTGACAGACAAAAAGCGATGGATCTCTTTGACCTTATTGTCAAATTTGCAGGATATGGGTTTAACAAATCGCACTCAGCGGCCTACGCAATGGTGACATTTTATACCTCTTATTTGAAATACTATTACCCTACAGAGTTTATGGCGGCTATCTTGACACTGGAAAAAAACAATACAGACAAAGTGGTACGTTATGTCGATGAGGTCAAGCATATGGGCATGAAGCTTCTGCCACCTGACATCAACAAATCAGGGCTAGTGTTTGAAGCGCGCAATATCGATGGTGATGAGGTGGTCATGTTTGGTATGGGTGCGATTAAAGGGGCAGGAGATATTGCTATCAACTCTATCTTGGAGGCACGAGGCAAAGAGCCTTTTAAAGATATCTCCGATTTTATCTCACGTATCGATTCATCCAAAGTAAACAAAAAGGTGATAGAGTCACTTATCAAAGCAGGTGCGCTTGATAGTTTTGGGTACAGTAGAAAAGCGATGCTCTCTCAGATAGAAGAGATCATTGAGATGGCAAAAAAAGCAGGTGATGCCAAGAAACAGGCAGTCAATTCGCTCTGGGGTAATGATGAAGAGTTGACCTCTGTGAGTATAGCATTGGATCATATGCAAGAGTTTGAAGCGATGGAGATTTTGGAGATGGAGAAGGAGTCTTTGGGCTTTTACGTCTCTGGACATCCGCTTGATAAATACCGTGACCAGCTTGAGGGTATCAACTATACACTTAGCTCAGAGATAGATGACCTCGCAGATGGCTCACAGGCGTTACTTATAGGTAAAATAGAAAATATCACCGAAAAAATTTCCAAAAAAGGCAATAAATTTGGTATCGCCAATATTATGGATTTGCATGGGAATATTGAGCTGATGCTCTTTGAAAACCGTCTTAAAGAGCTAGAAGAGGATTTTGATCTTACCAAGCCTATAGCTTTTAAAGTCAAGATTAGCAAAGATGGTGACTTTACGCGTATGAATATCATGAAAATTTCAAACATCAAAGATGCCAAAAAAACCAAAGTAAAAGTAGAAAAAGAGGTCAAGCATGTGCCTGAAGCTGAGCAGCCCCCACTGATACTCTCTCTCAATCTTATGCCTGATGCCAAGACTGTAGAAGAGTTGCTCTGTCTGGTAGAGCGTCACCCAGGTAAACGCCCATTAGAGCTACACATTAAGTCAAAACTTGCAGATGTGATTATAGAGAGTAAATGGAAAGTGAGTGAACTCATCCTTGAAGAAGCAAAAGAGATAGGGGTATTTTTGGAAGAACCTGTACTTGTAGAGGGATAAACCTCTATCTTGTCCACCCTCTCTTAGCTACAAGCACCATCAACGCAGGGGCCAAAAACAGATCTGAAATCAATGCACATACAATAATAAATGCTGTTAAAATACCAAAATTTTGAATAGAATGCATAGAAGAGATGGCATAAGTCAAAAACCCTGAAGCCAACACAACACTGGTAATGAACATCGCTTTACCTGTGGTAAAAAAAGTCTCTTCAATGGCTTTTTGGCTATCTCCATATCTTTTGTAATAGCGTTTGAAATTGTGCATAAAATGAATGGTATCATCCACTGCCATACCAATGGCGATAGAACCAATGAGTAGCGTAAAAATATCAAGTGCCATAGAGGCTAGATACATCAAAAAAAGTCCAGCAACGATGGGCAGGACATTGGGTATCATACTAAGTAGCCCTAAACGTATAGAACCTAAAATGAGCATCATCATCAAGGCAATCGCAAGACCTGCAATAAAATAACTTTTTATAGAAGAGTACACAGCATTTGAAAAAGTGTTAATAAGCAAGGGAACCATACCTGTTACAACGACTTGTTGATGTGGAAAAGCTTGTGTTGCTTGTGTCTGTATGAATGCCATAAAATCTTTGGCTTGCATAGCATCGACCCATGGCACTCTGATAGTCATACGCAC
>JALSSQ010000014.1 GCA_026984165.1 Sulfurovum sp. | reverse complement strand
TCTCTCCTTCATGTTGTTGATGGGCATGCAGATCGGCTGGGTTAATAGCAGGGGAACAAATGATAGTAGGTATATTTACATTTGGAAGGTAAGCTTTTTTCATACGTTCTGAAGTAGGCAAAAAGGCATCACACTGATTAATAATTTTGGTCTCTTCTTTGGTTTTTATGTAGTGCGTACAGCGTTTTAGAAATTGATTTTTACCTTTGGCTTCTTCGCATTTTATGTCTATTTTACGTTTAGGAAAAGAGAATCTAAAGAGTGCTTTGTATCCATAGGTATCTCTGTATTTTAAGACCTGTTTCATAAGTGTAATGTTGTTACGTACCATCACAAAATCATAGCTACGTATGTCTATATGGTTATGTTTGAGTTCTTTGAAAAGTACATTTTTATAGCGGCTGGGCACAATAAAGTGATGCCCATCTTTACACATGAAGTCAGATTTAAAATCTGTAAAATAGACAATATCGACCAGCATATATTTTTTTAAATAGACTTCAAAAAGAGGTGCAATGAAGGAGTGGTCAACATATTCATCTTGATCGGTGATGTAAAGTAATTTTTTCATATCTTGCCTTCTCTTTTTCTTTAGTATAGTGCATACATGTTGAATATGTGTGTAATAAGCACCTATTATTTAAAGAGCTTATTTAGTTTTTTCTAAAGTTATGCTAGCTAAAAATCAGCCAAAATTAGTATAATGCTTTCAATTGCAAATAAACAAAATATGTATTAGAAATCATCCATTTTCTGCAAAGCATTAGTTACAGAATTTGAAATGACTTTAATGCATAATTTGAGATCAAGAATTAGATACAAAAGGTAGATAAATGGAACGTAAAAAGATATATAACCCAGAATCAAAAGAGACAACGAATGAGCGTAAGATATTTGGAGGAGATCCTACAGGTATTTTTGAGTTAAATGATATTAAGTATCAGTGGGCCTATAATCTTTGGGAGATGATGCTAAATAACACATGGTTTCCTAAAGAAGTGGATATGACAAGAGATGTGAACGATTATAAACAACTTACTGTGGCAGAAAAAGATGCATACGACAAAGTGCTTGCACAACTTATTTTTATGGACTCTTTGCAGACAAATAATATTATGGATAACCTCAATCCTTTTATTACTTCTCCGGAAGTCAACCTTATATTGGTAAGACAAGCATTTGAGGAGGCTTTGCATTCTCAAAGTTATGCAGTGATGGTCGATAGCATTTCAACCAATTCTCAAGAAATTTATGAGCTTTGGAGACGTGATATGAAACTTAAAAGCAAAAATGATGCTGTTGCTAAGGTCTATGAAGAGTTGTCTGCGAATCCAAGTGATACCAATATTGTCAAAGCGATGTTCGCCAATCAGATTTTGGAAGGTATCTACTTTTATTCTGGTTTTGCCTATCTTTATACCCTTGCACGTTCAGACAAAATGCTTGGAACAGCACAGATGATACGATTTATTCAAAGAGATGAGGTAACCCATCTGTTGCTTTTTCAAAACATGATTAACTCTACCAAAAAAGAGCGCCCAGAGCTCTTTACAAAGGAACTTGAAGAGGATGTCTATAAGATGTTTCAAGAGGCAGTCAAATTAGAGTGTGAATGGGGTGCGTACATTACACAAGGGCAGATATTGGGGCTTACCGATGAGATTATAGAGCAGTACATCAAATACCTTGCAGACAAAAGATTGCATGCGGTAGGCATGGAGAGACTTTATAATGTCGAACATCCTATCAAATGGGTTGATAATTTCTCTCAATTCAATGACCAAAAAACGAATTTCTTTGAAGGGAATGTTACTAACTACTCTAAAGGCAGTTTGGATTTGGATGATTTTTAGGAATCATTATGTTAAATAAACCCAAAACACTTGATGTTGTCACTTTACAACTTCCTACGCATAAACGGTATCAGGAAAATCTTGATACCCTGATAGCATATCTTGATATCCATCAAGCGAAACATATTGTAGTTGCACCAGAAGTTTTTTTGACAGGTTTTGCTTATGAGCACATGTCAACAGCTGCAAAATTTTCTGTTAAAGCTTTAAAGATACTTAAAAAAACAGTAGATGAACAAATCGTTGTATTTACTCTTGTTTTAGAAGAGGGTGATGATTTTGTTAACCAAGCGGTAGTGATTCATAAACATAAAGTCATACATCGACAAAACAAAGTGAAACTTTTTAAGTTGGGAGATGAAGATCTCTATTTCCGTGCAGGGAAAAAGAAAAAGATACGACCTTTTATGATAGAAGGGGTAAGTTATGCTTTGCTTATATGTTTTGAATTGCGTTTTAAAGAGTTGTGGAAGCAGGTTGAAGACACAGATGTTGTACTTATCCCCTCAAGATGGGGAAGACCTAGAAAAACACATCTGGAAGTCCTTTCTCGTGCACTTGCAGTGATGAATCAGTGTTATGTGGTTGTCTCCAACAGTGCAGATGAAGATATGGCAAAAGGATCTTCCATTATTTCTCCTAGTGGAGATGTAGTGATGAATGATGCACAAAAGGCCGTAGAAGGTGTGATAGATTTTAGAGAAATCAAGAAAATGCGTCGGTATATCGTGATGGATTAGGCGCTTTAACACATTTTTAGATAAAATCTCAGCATTATTAGGGCTAGGGCAATTACGTATGATAAAAAGCAGACAACGACATAATCTTGTTGCAGAGATAGAAAAACATTTTCCGTTAGACATACATGTGAAAAAAGCATTTTTAGCAGTAGATAGAGAGATTTTTGTCCCTAATGAGTTTAAACATCTTTCTTATGCATTAGAAGCATTGCCATTGGCTGCGAGTCAATATATTTCCTCACCATTGACTGTGGCAAAGATGACGCAACATTTAGAGTTAAAAGGAGTCGATTCTGTACTTGAAGTAGGATGTGGCTCCGGATACCAAGCTGCGATACTTTCAAAAATATGTCGTCGCGTTTTTACCATTGAACGCATAGATGAACTTCTCAAGATAGCAAAAACTAAATTTTCTGAACATGAAATGTATAATATTATTACACGTTTTGATGATGGACAACGTGGCTGGAAACAGTATGCACCTTATGAGCGCATTTTATTTTCGGCTACAGCCAAAAAGATACCTGAAGTGCTATTTGAACAGCTTGCTGAGGGGGGCATCCTTATTGCACCCATAGAAGAGGCAGAAAATTATCATATTATTACACGTTTCTACAAAAAAAATGGGCGCATTACGAGTGAAACTATTGAGCAGTGTTTGTTTGTTCCTGTGCTTGATGGCACCCAAAAGTAAACGAAACATATAAGCTTGTATGTTTTAAGCATTTAGCAGTTGCTCTACTGTCAACCTTTCATAAAACTTATGTTATGATTTACAAAATTGTGAATTATAGGGAATATTATGGAAAAGTTAATGAAGCCTTCGGAGTATGCCAAAGAACTTGGCATATCGCGTCAAGCGGTTTATGCAAAGATAAAAAGAGGCATACTTCTTTCTAAAAATGTCGAAGGTAAGCTTTACATTGTTGTTGACAATACTGCTACAAAGAAAAGTACTTCAGCATCTAAGCCTAAGACACCTCAAGTTAAATCTGAGGATTCAAATGTTGTGAAAAAAGATTATCGGGCATTACTTCAAGCTAAAGATGAAACTATAGCGGTACTTAAAGAAACAGTCTTAGATCTAAAAGAGTCCAATAAGCAAATTTCAACCACACTTCGAAGTGAAATTGATTTGCTCAAGGAGGCTTTTCATGAAATGCGTACACTTTATGTACATCAGTTAGAACATAAGCAGGCGAGAGATTCTGATGATACGATATATGTACATACAGAAGAGGAACCAGTATGGATAGGTGTTAAAAAGTTTTTTAAGCATATGCAAATAGATAAAGAAAAACAGCAAAAAAAATGCTTTAAACGTATGAAAAAAGTTTATAAAAAAGGTGATAATAGATTTATGAATGTAGATGGAAAACTTAAAATAAATGCTAATGAAAATTATGAGGATATTTTAAATTAATATGCAAATACTTCAAAAATTTTTAAAAGAGTATAGTCTTTTTTTGGCTATTTTTACCTATTTTGGTATAGAACATTTTGAGCATATGCTTACAGAAACAACTATAGGTAATCTGTTGGGACTGGGGATTTTATTTTTTGTCATTATGTATGCTGCTATGTCTGTGGCACACCATGCAGAAATGCTAGCAGAAAAATTTGGTGAGCCTTATGGTACACTTATCCTTACTATGTCAGCGGTACTTGTGGAGATAGTTATTATTGTTATTATGATGATGCATGCACAAAGCCCTGTGCTTGCACGTGATACTATCTACTCAGCTATTATGCTTGATATTAATGGGCTTTTGGGTGTTGCTGCGATTATTGGTGGACTTAAATATGGAGAACAGCCCTATAATGTGGACTCTTCTAACTCATATCTTGCTATGTTGCTGGTGGCTATAGGAATTGCAATGGTTCTGCCACGTTTCATCGATGTAGCACATCACGATATGTTTATGATGTTTAATGTCATGATGTTTATTTTGCTTTATATTGTGTTTACAAGAGTACAACTAAAATCTCATAAATATTTTTTTGAATACGAAACCAATGAGATGGTTTGTGATACAGATGATATATGTGAAGCACACGTTGAGATTAATGCATGGTATCATGCTGCGATTTTGATTGTCTCTATTGTAGCTATTGGGATATTGGCGGAAATCTTGGCAGTTTTTATGGACAATACCTTGTCAAACTTTGGTTTGCCACTTGCCATCGGTGCGGTAGGAGTAGCTATTATTTCTGCCGCTCCGGAACTTATTACCGCAGTACGTGCAGCTATAGATAACCGTATGCAAACGGTCATTAACATCGCTTTGGGTGCATCACTTGCAACAATTTTGCTTACTATCCCTGCTGTGATATTGGTTTCAAGATATTATGGATTAGAGCTCAATCTTTCTCTTACTCCTATACAAGGTATGATGCTAGGTTTAACTTTATTGCTAAGTATGGTTAACTTTAGTGATGGGGAGACTAATGTACTAGAGGGGTTCTTGCACTTTATCTTGTTTGTGGTATTTGCATTTTTGTTGTTTGTATAGGCAAACTGTGTAAAAACATGGCTTTTCTCTTTTTAATGTTTTTAATGAAAATGTAGAAAAGATTGAAAAAATATAGATGCTTTAAGCAAAAAGTGTGATAAGCTTACTGATTGCATCTTCGTCACTATAGATGGTGACTGAACGTATATCATAGCGTGTAAAATGTTCTGAGCGTTTCTCTTCATGGGCTTGAAGCATTGCTTTGTATTGTGTGACACTTCGCTTTCCAAAATAGGTATGGAGACTCTCTTGCTTGTGTGGGTTGTTTAGGGTAGTTTCACCCAAAGTACGAGGAGATACTTCCTGTCTGTCTCTAATGATAATAGCAATGACTTCATGCTTTTGTGCCAACACAGAGAGGTCTATCTCTTCTAAAAAATCATCTAAAACAAATATCAAAGAAGGTTTATAGATATGTTTAAAGAGTCTATCGATGGCTTGTTTTTTGTCTAAAGTACTGTGTAATACATTGGTTTCATACAGTGCGCTTGAAAAATGGTTGATAGGGTAGAGTTGTTTGGTGGGAGGCGTTTGAATAG
>JALSSQ010000013.1 GCA_026984165.1 Sulfurovum sp. | reverse complement strand
GCTTGATGCTTTTGATGCGGGGGCAGAAGTTTTGATTATCGAAGACAATGCCACCTATGATATGATGCAAAAATATTTTTCACGTATAGAAAATGTCATGGGCAGAAAGATGATAGGACTTGAGCTTATCTCTTCAGAAGACTTCGTCGCACAAGTCTCAACTGTTGCAGTATAACTATTCATCTCGTGACGACGTTGAACGTTGTCACGAGTTAAGTTTTTAAACCTACATATTTTATTTTGACGTGTGACATGGTCACACCTACATCTTTCATGGTATAAATCTCTTAGACTTTCTCCAAATCTTAAAGAAAACAAGATAAAATAAAGGCACTATCTTTTTTAAAGGACATTCTTCTATGAGCAGTAACTCAGATGTTAAAATCTATGAATATGACGCTGTGATTGTTGGTTCTGGACTGGCAGGTTTGGCAGCAGCCAAAGAGCTGACAGAAGCAGGCAAAAAAACAGCAGTGATTACAAAACTTCATCCTCTACGTTCTCACTCAGGTGCGGCACAAGGTGGGATAAACGCAGCACTTGGCAAAGATGATTCTACTGAACTTCATGAGTTCGATACCGTGAAAGGGTCTGACTACCTTGCAGACCAGGACTGTGTAGAACTTATGTGTACCAAAGCTCCTGAGACTATCAGATGGGCAGAGAGAATGGGTGCGGTGTTCTCACGTGACAAAGAAGGTGACATCGCTATTCGTCCTTTTGGCGGGCAGTCGCAACCTCGTGCGTGTTATGCCAAAGACAGAACAGGGCTTACCCTTCTGCAAACCATCTATGAACAGGCATATCGTGCAGGTATTGAGGTCTTTGATGAGTGGTATGCAGGAGACTTGCTCTATGATGAGGGCAAAGTATCTGGTGTGGTAGCCTATAATATCAAAGATTCAAAAGTAGCTATCTTTAATGCAAAAGTCACCATGTTTGCTACAGGTGGACATGGAAGAGCTTATAGATTTAACTCCAATGCCCATGCCAATACAGGAGATTCACTCTCTATTGTGGCACGTCATGGTTTACCGCTTGAAGATATGGAATTTGTACAGTTCCACCCCAGTGGACTTGGTGGTTCAGGGGTACTCATCTCAGAAGCAGCACGTGGTGAAGGTGGACGACTCTATAACTCAAAGGGTGAGCGTTTTATGGAAAAATATGCGCCAAACGCTATGGAGCTTGCAAGCCGAGATGTTGTTAGCCGTGCTATTATGGAAGAGGTACGTCAAGGACGTGGTGTGGGTAAAGATGGTCAGTCTGTAAACATTGATTTAACACACTTAGACCCCGAAATTATACTTACACGTCTTCCAGAGCTACGTGAACTTGCCATCGCATTTCAAGGACAAGATATGCTTAAAGAGCCTATTCATATCTCTGCTACTGCACACTACTCCATGGGAGGCATACCTGTCAATATAGATACACAGGTACAAAAAAATGCTGCTGGTGATTTGGTAGAAGGTTTCTATGCTGCTGGTGAGTGTAGCTGTGTCTCTGTGCATGGTGCCAACCGTTTGGGAGCCAACTCGGTACTTGAAGCGCTGCTTTTTGGAAGACATGCCGGAGAAAATATGATCAAGGCACTTAATGAGGGGATAACACTTCGTCCTGCCAAAGCAGAAGATGCGCAAGCTTTTCTTGATGAAATGCAACGTATCAAAACCTCCAATGGAGAAGAGAGAGTACCTGCACTAAGAGCAGAACTTCAAGCAGGTATGACAGCAGATGCAGGTGTCTTTAGGAGCAAAGAGTCTTTGGAAAGACAACTCAAGCTGATTGATGAGTTACTCGCAAGATTTAAAAATATTCGCATCGATGACAAATCAGATACCTTCAACACCGACTTGCAGGAGGCACTGGAGCTTGGGCATATGCTGGAGTATTCCAAATTTATCGTTGTGGGTGCTTTGATGCGCGAAGAGAGTCGTGGTGGTCACTACCGTGAAGACTTCCCTACCAGAGATGATGAGAAATTTATGGTACACACCTATGCAACGATGGATAAAGAGTTTAATATCAAAATCGAATGGGGTAAAGTGACTCCAGGAAAGTTTGAACCCATGGAAAGAAAGTACTAGGAGAGCAGAATGAGTCAAATGAAAAAAGTAACCCTAAAGACCTTTAGATTTAACGCTGAGACCGACTACCTTCCATACTACAAACATTATGAGATGGAAGTAGGCAAAGATGAGCTTATCCTTGACCTTCTTAACCGTATCAAATGGGAGCATGATGGAAGTTTCTCTTACCGTCGTTCATGTCGTCATGGTATCTGTGGAGCGTGTGCCATCAAAGTCAATGGTCGTGCCACACTTGCATGTAAACAAAATGCCTTGGAGCTGGTAGAGCTCTTTGGCGATGAGCTGGTCATTGAGCCAAGTTCAACCAAACGTGCGATTAAAGATATGATTATCGACAAGTCTGATTTCTGGGAAAAACATGCTGCAGTAAAACCCTACGTGGTTACGGAGGTTGAAGCGCATCCAGAGACAGAGAGCAAACAGAGTATTGAAGAGTTTAACAACTTCTTGGACTCTGATTTATGTATTCAATGTGGTGCTTGTCACTACTCTTGCCCTGCACTTGAAGTCAACGATGCATTCCTTGGGCCTGCCGCACTCAATGCAGCCTATAGATTTACTGTAGATACACGTGATGAAGCTGGCGATGAGCGTCTTGCTATCACTGCTGAACAAGGTTCAGGTGTGTGGGACTGTGTAAAATGTTTTGAATGTGCCGAGGCTTGTCCAAAAGAGATTAATCCTATCGAGAAAATTGGTAAACTTCACAACCTGCAGTTTGAGCGTGGTGTGGCAAAGTCCAATGTGGCTACACGTCATGCAGAAGGTTTCCTGCGTGGTATGAAAAAGACAGGTTTCTTAGATGAAGCAGATATTGTACTCTACTCAGAAGGCTACCTTGGTATGTATAAACACTTAGGTACGGCAATGAAGATGATGAAATCTGGTAAAATCCACTGGCATTCAGGGATTCCGTTTATAAACTCTATTCCAAAAATCAAAAATCTCGATGAGGTACAAAAACTTATCGAAATAGCACAAACAAATAAACTGTAAGGAGAAAAGATGAGCGAACAATTACATTATGCACTATTTACAGGGTGTACTGCCAAGCAGTCAACTCCGGAACTTTTATCATCTACGCTTGCAGTAGCCGATAAATTGGGCATCAAAATCACTATTTTGGAAGAAGCTTCATGTTGTGGCGCTTCTCACCTACAGGATTTTGATGAGTTTTTAGCACATGTACTCAATGCACGTAACATCTGTTATGCAGAGAAACTGGGGCTTACGATGATTACCATCTGTAATACCTGTCAACTTAACTCTGCCATGACAAAACGTGCACTCGACAAAGACCCAGAACTCAAAGCACGTGTCAATGAAAAGCTTGCAGAAGTAGGACTGGAGTATAAAGGAACTTCTGAAATCAAACACTTTCTTTATGCACTGATAGATGAATATGGACTTGACAAGATTAGAGAAAAGGTAACTACCCCACTTTCTCAGTTTAATATTGCACCATTTTATGGCTGTCACAACATTAGACCTTCAGAGTTGCACGAAGAGGCAAATGGACATGAGAATCCCTATGCACCTACATCACTCGATAGCCTGATTGATGCGCTAGAGGGCAATCCTGTAGAGTATGAAAGTAAAAACAAATGTTGTGGTTTCCATGTCGAACTTCAGGCCAATCACACCTCTGAAGTGCTTGCAGGAAATGCTTTGGTTGATGCCATTGACAACAATGCAGACATGATGGTAACCCCCTGCCCACTTTGTCACCTCAAGATGGATACCTACCAAGACAGTGTAGGAAAAGTAATGGGGCGTGATGTGGAGCTTCCTGTGCTACACATGCCACAGATGGTAGCGCTTGCGCTTGGATGTAGCGAAAAAGAGATAGGACTCAATTTCCACGTACAAAAAGCAAAACAACTTTACGCGCAAGCTTCATAAGGTTTCAATGACGATGTGATACTGCATCGTATGCTACATAAAGGGCAGATATAAAATCTGCCCCCTACACGAACATCATCTCCAAAAACACTTTTCTAGCGCTTTTGTCCCCACAGACTGACTCATTGGCTGCCAAAGAGGCTTCCAGAGGATTCTTGGTATCAGCATATTTGAGTATAAAATAGAGTGTATCGAGTACTATCTCCTCATCGGAACTCTCTATTTGCGCATTGGAGCCTTCAAAATCTTCTCCGTGCCAAAGCTTACCCATACTTGCCAAAGCACACTCATCTACATTGGGCTGTTGTGAGAGTTCGGTTTTGATATATGTCGCCTCTTGGTACTTGACATCTGCTTGTGAAACCAAGGCAGGGATGTTCCCACCCATCATAGCAGACTGTAAAAGCATAGCATCGCGATATTCCATGCCCTCTTCAACTTGAATACGAACTTTTTTTAAAAAAAGTTCCATCTCTTGCATTAAATCCATGACTACCTCACAATTTTTATCCCAAATTATGTATTAGAATCGTTTTATATTCTCTAAAGGCTTAGTACATGGGTGTTTGCAAAGAATTTGAGTTTAACCCATAGATTAATCGATGATTCTTTGTGAATGCCCATGTGCTAATGCTTTGCAGAAGATGGATGATTTCTAATGCATATTTTGGGTTTATTGTGTAAATGTAACAAAACTCAACCTTGTACAAACTTATTTAGTAATTAGGATAAATTTTATCTCATTTAATTTTACTTGTGCTATAATCGTTAAATCCTCTGATTAACCTAGACATACATATGTATGTTAATCAGAAAATAACCTAAAAAAAGGACATAATATGCCAAAAATTAACAAATACATAGATATCTCAGAAGTAGAAAGAGAAGCAAAAAAAGATCTTATCGACAGACACTCACCATTTATTCACTGTGCTGACAGTGCTACTGCTGGTGAACCATTTGAAGTAACAGTGAAAATGGGTAATGAATACACACACCCAGATGATTATGATCATTTTATCGAAACGGTAACACTCTTTGATGGAGAAACCAAACTTGCTGAGGCAACTTACGTACCAGGTGCACTCGGTAACACAAAAGCACATAACACTACGACTTTTACTATTATCCCAACAGGTAAAAAAATGAAACTTGTAGCGCATGGTTACTGTACAAAACATGGTATCTGGGAAGGTACTGAAAAAGTCGTTGAAGTCAACTAATCTTATAAAAAGCTAGAATCTTTTCTAGCTTTACACTTTTTTATCCTTATTTCTCTTTTTTTTTCACCTTAGATTTTATTTTTATTTTAGAACATCCATTTTTAGCTATAATAACTCTATAAATTATGAGGAGTGAAAATGGAAGAGATTACCGCATTTATTATGCAGCATCAAATTGAGACATTATTGCTGGTTTTTGGCATTATAGTATTGGCATTTTTTATTACACATTGGCAAGAGGTAAAGTTTTGGTGGCTTAATTTTTCTTACAATTTTCCCATATTGGGTAAAATTTCAAGACTTTCAAAAGATATCGAAGGCTTTGATGAAAACCATAAATGGTTTTACTCAGAAGAGAGACTCTGTCGTGACTACTACAACTTTTATGAAAAGGTTGATAAAGATTCTGAAAGTTTTGATGAAGCAAAAGCGTATTTACACTCAGTAGGA
>JALSSQ010000012.1 GCA_026984165.1 Sulfurovum sp. | reverse complement strand
TAAAAATGATGAGAATGTACGAAAACACTATTTGGGTGAGCATTTTACCTTTTAGATGACATTAAAAAAAGTAAAAATGCTTCTTGATCATGAGGTGGAGCATAGAAACAATAGTGCAGAAATATCCTTAGATAAACCAGACCCGCTTCTAATCGCTACACAACACAATGACGAAACCATAGCACTTATTTGTGCGCTTTTTGCCTATGGTAATGCCAGACTCATTGTAACGTTTTTACAAAGTTTGGACTTTTCTTTGTTGCATGCGAGTGATGAGCTTATCACAAAAGAACTTGCTTCACACTATTATCGTTTTCAAAATGCCAAGGATGTTGCCACAATTTTCATCGCATTGAAAAGACTTAAAGAGATTGAGAGTATTGAAAATATCTTTTATGCTGGGTACAAAAAAGAAGAAAATATCTTAGAGGGCCTGTGGACATTCATCGACACTTTAAAGTCTCTTGTGCCACATAAGAGTAGAGGGTATGATTTTTTAGTGGGCTCAGTACCTCAAAAACAAAGTGCTATGGGAACATATAAACGCTACATGATGTACCTGCGTTGGATGGTACGAAAAGATGCTTTAGATTTAGGGCTTTGGTCGAAGATAGACAAAAAAGATTTGCTTATGCCTCTGGATACACATACGTTTAAAGTGTCACAACGCTTAGGACTTCTTAAACGAAAAACCTATGACATGAAAGCAACACTGGAACTCACGGAGCGATTGAAAAAATTTGATCCCCTTGATCCCATCAAATATGATTTTGCACTTTATAGGCTAGGGCAGGAGAAATTACAATAGGATTTTAAGTACAAAAAGGATATAATCGCGACAATATTTTAATTCAAGAGGATGTTTTATGGAAGGTGTATTTACTTACCTTGGCGGTATATTTGGAGAGGACAATCACTCAATCGTGCTTGTAGCTCACCTACTTTTAGTGGCAGTGATTGTATTGCTTATCGCGAAAATGGCTACAAAAAGTCTTAGAGCTGTGCCAAATGGTACACAAAACGTGATGGAAGCCTACCTTGGTGGTGTGATTGCTATGGGTAAAGATGTGATTGGTGAAGAGCTGGCGCGTAAGTATTTGCCACTTGTTGCAGCTGTTGGACTGTTTATTTTTGTATCTAACGTGATTGGTATTATCCCAGGTTTTGAATCACCAACATCTAACATCAACGTAACATTGCCACTGGCATTGTTGGTGTTTTTTTATTACAACTATGAGGGGATTAGAGAACATGGTGTAGCAAAATACTTTGCACACTTTGCCGGTCCTGTCAAGCTACTTGCACCACTGATGTTCCCTATAGAGATAGTTTCACATATTTCAAGAATTATTTCACTTAGCTTCCGTTTGTTTGGTAACATCAAAGGGGATGATTTGTTCCTATGGGTACTTCTGATGTTAGTACCTTTTATAGCGCCACTTCCTGCATACCTTTTACTTTCGTTTTCTGCATTGCTTCAGACTTTTGTATTTATGATTCTTATCTATGTCTATCTTGCTGGTGCCGTAGCAGTGGATGAAGAACATGCTAAAGCACCTGAGCCAGTTGTAGATACAATGGGTGCGGTTTAATCAAATCAATGAGACTCAAAGGTTCATCTCTTGGTTTTGTAGTTAATTTCCTTTTGGGTGTGGCATGGGCATCTGTTATTATAGGTGCTGTAAGTTCTTTTCTCTCGTTTTATCATGAATCATTTTTTATTGCTTGTATATCTGCAATAGTTGCTACAATACCTGGGATGATTGCTATACTTTTTCTTGAAGTGCTCATCACTGTAAAAGAGAAACATGAGGAACTTAAAAAACACACAGCACTCCTTGAGCATTTAGTTGAAGAAAAAAGAGATATCTCGTAACCTACCTTAAATAAGCAAAACGCTATAATATTCTTCATTATATATTGAGGATATTTTTTATGTTTGAAACCGTCATTGGTCTTGAAGTGCATGTACAGCTTAATACCAAAACCAAACTTTTTTGTGCTTGCCCTACCTCTTTTGCAGCACATCAAAATACTAACACCTGTCCTACCTGTCTGGCACTTCCAGGTGCTTTGCCTGTGGTCAACAAAGAAGCAGCGATAAAAGCGATGCGTTTTGGTTATGCCATTGATGCCGATGTGCAGGAGGTGTCACATTTTGATAGAAAGTCTTACTTCTATCCAGATAGTCCATCAGCATATCAGATTACACAATTTAGCAATGCTATTGTACAAAATGGTGCAGTGATGATAGATCTTGACGATGGCAGTAAAAAGCGTATCGGTGTGACACAGGCACACCTAGAAGCCGATGCAGGGAAAAATATGCATGAGGGTAGTCTGTCTAAAGTAGATTTAAACCGTGCAGGTACACCACTTTTGGAGATTGTTTCAGAACCAGATATGCGTAGTGCTGATGAAGCTGTGGCGTATTTGAAAAAGCTTCATTCAACGGTACGTTATTTGGATATCTCAGATGCCAACATGCAAGAGGGATCTTTTAGATGTGATGTAAATGTCTCTATTCGCCCTAAAGGACAAGAAGCATTTGGTACAAGAGTAGAGATAAAAAATATCAACTCTTTTAAATTTGTAGCAGCAGCCATAGCCTATGAAGTACAGCGTCAGACTGAGGCGTATGAAGATGGTGTCTATGAAAATGAAGTCTATCAAGAGACACGCCTTTGGGATGTAGAAGCAGGTGAGACACGTTCTATGCGTGGCAAAGAAGAGGCAGCGGACTATCGTTATTTCCCTGATCCAGATTTGCGTCCGTTGGTAGTGACACAAGAGATGATAGACGAAGCCAAGCAGATGCCTGAACTCCCTGATGCGAAAGTAAAGCGTTATACAGAGGAACTTGGGCTCAAAGCGTATGATGCACAGGTGATTACCGCAGATAAAGAGATGGCAAGCTATTTTGAAGAGATGTTGGCACAAGGTGCGAATGCCAAAACAGCAGTGACATGGCTTACTTCTGAACTACTGGGACGTTTGAATAAAGCAGGCTTTAGTATAGAAGATTCACCTATTGATGCAAAAACCTTAGGGGTATTGGTAGCTAAAATTTCTGACGATACCATCTCAGGCAAAGGTGGCAAAGAGATACTTGATTATATGATGGAAAACGAAAGCCGTGATGTGGAGGCACTTATTGATGAACTAGGGCTTGCACAGGTGAGTGATGATGGCGCGATATTGGCTATTATCGATGACATTTTGGCGGCAAATCCTGAAAAAGTAGAAGAGTTTAAAGGGGGTAAAGAGAAACTCTTTGGTTTCTTTGTCGGACAAACCATGAAAGCATCAAAAGGGACTGCAAATCCAGCAAAAGTGAACGAACTACTCAAACAACGACTCAGTTAAGCTATCAAAAGGAGAGCAAGTGAACCACATACTTTTGTCTATTGCTCTTTATCTTCATCGTTCATCGTCTTATAAAAAGACAAAACAGTTTGCGAGAGATTTACTTTTTAACAGTAATAATAGATATAAACGTTATTTTGATATGACAATTATATTTTTAGTCATCTCTTCGGTATTTATTTTGGTCTATGAGGTGAAACATCCTGTGCCTGCATGGCTTGACAACTATGATATTTATTTTGTTTCAGTTGTTTTTGCTGTTGAGTATCTTTTGCGTTTATGGGTACATAATGATGTCTCTGAGATGATTATAAAAGAGTATAATGATGCAAATTTTTTAGCAAAAGAATTTCATTTAAATCTTGTCATCAAAAAGGCATTGTCTGAAAAACTAAAATATATGCTTACCCCATCCGCCATTGTTGACCTCTTGGCTATTTTACCTGCCTATAGACCTTTGAGAATCTTACGTGTGTTTATTCTTTTTAGAGTCTTTAAACTTTTGCGTTACACTAAAAGTATCAATCAATTTGTTGATGTCATTGTCAACAAGAAGTTTGAATTACTCACCCTTTTGTTTTTGCTCGTCTTTATTGTGTTTACGTCAGGGATTGGTATCTATATTTTAGAAGCAGACAAAAATCCACAGATTCATACACTTTTTGATGGTATATACTGGGCAATAGTCACTATCTCCACAGTTGGGTATGGAGATATCTCTCCTGTGACAGATGTGGGTAGAGCCATTTCAGTCTTGATTATCTTGGCGGGTATTGCGATGATCTCTTTTGTGACTTCTGTGATAGTGTCTGCATTTTCGGAAAAACTAGGAGAGCTTAAAGAGCATCGAATCATAGAACAGTTAAATAAAAACAGATCTATTATTATTCTTTGTGGGTATGGACAGCTGACAAAAATGTTTTTTCGTCAAAAAAGAGAACATCCCTCAAATTATCTTATCATGGATAAAGATATCAATAGAGTGAATGCTGCCATTAAAGATGGGTATGTTGCCATACAAGATGATGCCAGTAGTTTTCAAACACTGCGTAAGTTTGATGCCACACATTGTGAGATTACGATGCTTTGTATGACATCAAGTGATGTGGAAAATATCTATATTACGCTCAATGCCAAAAGTATTTCTAAAAAAATAAAAGTCATTAGTCGCGTCAATGACCCAGAAAATGTAAACAAATTTCATTATGCAGGAGCAGATGAGTTGCTTTTGCCGCATAAAGTAGCCAATACGATGATATATACGGCGATTACCCAACCTACAATGTATAAAGCCATTCATGCCATCTTGACTGGCAAAAGCATCGCCAACATAGATGAGATACATGTTCACCAATCGCATGGTATAGTAGATATGCCTATAGAAGCGTTAGATTTTAAAAGCCATAAACTTCTTTTTATCGGTATAGAAAGAAATGGAGCATTTATCTTTAATCCACCTAGCTCAGAAGTGATACAGCCATTTGATGTATTGCTCGTGATGGGAAGAAAGATAAGTTTGGAGTATTTTAAGAGCAAACATGAAGGAAGTATCAATGTCGGATAAAAATATAGCGATATTCGGATATGGAAATCATGGCAGGTTTATCGCAAAAGGCTTGCATGAAGATGGGTTGAGGGTTACGATTGTTGAGTCAGATAAAACATTTTACAAAGAAGCAAAAGCCGATGGTTTTGAAGAGGTGTTTTTGTTAGATGTCACGAAAGATGATGCGCTGAAGAAAATAGATTTTGCAGTGTTTAACAAGCTTGTATGTGTGATGGATGATGAACATCTCAATGTATTTTTAACACTTTCACTGCGTTCATTGTTTCAAGATGCATATATTTTGTCAGTCTCCGATTCATTGAATGTGACTAAAAAACTCAAAATGGCAGGAGCCAATAAAGTCATAGACTTGTATGAAGTGAGTGCCAATAAAATTTACAATATTTTAGAAAAACCAGTGGCAACAAGACTTTTGGAAAATTTTGCCAATAACCGAGAGGGTATTACCTTTCGAGAGATGGTTATTCCTGAAAACTCCTTTGTGGATGGAAAGATGGCTGATGATATAGATTTTGCATCTTATGGCGTACTTTTGGTGGGTATGATAGATGTAGAATTGGGGCATAGCTTTGTGTTTGTCACTGCGGGTATTTCACATAAGCTGGACAGTGGAGATACCATTGTCTGTATTGGGGATAAAGAAAAATTAAAAGCGTTTGAAACATTGTTATCAAAGAAGGAAAATTAAATGAAAATGGCCATTATAGGTGCAGGAAAATGGGGTCAAGCACTCTATCATGCTTATTCACAA
>JALSSQ010000011.1 GCA_026984165.1 Sulfurovum sp. | reverse complement strand
TTACTGTCTATATTACTTTTATCAGGATGTACAGACAAAGAGAAAAAGAAATCACTGACTGAGGGTGGCATGAAGTGTGGTGCAGGCAAATGTGGTGCATCGATGGTAGATGGTTCTGCACTGCTTGTTAAGAAAAAACTCAATATCACTGCTCAGATGAGAGCAGATGATCCCCGCAAAACGTGTGTGCTCAAAGCCAAGACAACAAAAGCCCTCTACAACTGTGTACGTGATAGCCAAACAGGCAGATTGAGTACCAAATGTTCAGCAGAAAATACCAAACCCAAAGTAGCACCCAAAAAAGAGATTTTAACAACCAAATGTGAAACAGGTAAATGTAACAGTGTTATGCAAAAGTAAAGAAAGATTTGAACATATAGTAGATTGAATTTTGTGTGAAGAAGGATTATCAAGTAACTGATGCATACATCACTTAAAGATGTATGCAAGTCAGTGAAGATGCTATTTCATTGCTGCAATATAGTCAGCTACAGCTTTAATAGTAGCATCATCCATAGAAGCTACTTGACCTTTCATAAGTGCACCCATACCGTGTTGATTAAGCGTACCTGCTTTGTAACCTTTAAGTTGCTCAATTGTTTTTGCAGCATCTTGACCTTTGATGATTGCAGATTTACCTAGAGCAGATTTTTCTCCGTTTGCACCATGACAACCTACACATTTAGCATAAGCTGCAGCTCCATCAGCCATAAGTAGTGTAGATCCCGCAAGTAACATTGTGATTGCTAATTTTTTCATTTGTAATTCCTTTTATTATTTATTTAATTTGTTTTGATGATAATTATACTTTATCATCAATTCCTCTGACTATTGAGTTCAATATAATATATGTACTTAACTTAATATTATATTAACAACTTGGTACATTTCCTGAATCTTTTGCATACTCGTATGAAAAGTCATAAATATCATTTTCATACTTAGGTTTTAAGTGCGATTTTGGACATACTTTTTTAATTTCAGCACCCATTTTACCAGCTTCTTTAATCGCTTCCCACTCATCTTGAGTATGTACACGAGCAAATTTGGCACCATTAAATCCACATGCAGCTTTAAGCTTTTTCATATAGATTTTTTTACCTTTATTAATATCTGCAGAAGCAGCAGTAGAAAGTACAGAAAGTCCTAGAAGAGCAGCGATTGCCAGTTTTGTAATGTTTGTCATTTTCAATCCTTTTATTTTAAGATAAGTGATGGTAACAATAAATTGTGAAAAGATTGTGAAGAATAGATAGAACATAGAAGCAATGTTATATATTGCTTCAGAAAATTACCGTGCTATTTAGCAATGTGGAACTCTGGAACCATCTTTTGCGTATTCATAGGAAAATTTATATACATATTTCCACCATGATGGTTTGATTTTATTAAGTTTTAAACGTGGACATATTTTTTTAGCTTCACTTTTAAATTTTCCACCATCATAAATCTCTTCCCATTCATCCTGTGTATGATAACGTGCAAAACGTACACCTGAGAACCTACAGCTTTTTCTAAACTTTTTTTTAAAAAGTTTTTGCCCTTTTACTAAATCCGAAGATGCAATAGCAGGCGTACCTACCATGGCAAATAAAATAATTGACGCTAATAACATCATTTTTTTCATACCTAACTCCTTTGTCATGTTGAAATAACTTATAAAAGTGCATTACTATTTAAAATTATAGTACAAAAATGTCAAAAAATGTCAAATCTATTTTAATTTGCCAAATACTTTATATTTTTCCCAATATATATTGACCGCTTCATCTAATTCTTTAGGTGACAATGTCGTTTTTTCCTTTATCCCATAGGTATCTATAAACAAATCTGACATCGCTGATATATCTTTTGAAGGATAACGCAAATAATGTTTAATACCTGCTTTTACATTTGTTTCACTGCTATAAATAAGCAAATAACGTTTAAACATCTCTTGTAATGTTGCCGGCAATGTCTGATGACAGGTAACACAATTACGTTCAAATACATTTTGCGCATTCAATATACTTATAAAAAACAATAGTATTTTCATTATATTTTTTACCATTTTAACACCATTTTAGTTCCTTTGTGTTCTTGTGATTTTACGACTATATGCATATGATACTCATCAACAATTTTCTTCACAATACTAAGTCCCACACCAAAACCACCTTCACTCTTGTTAAAACGAATATATCGATCAAATATAAAGGGGATTTTATTCTCTTTAATCCCAATACCTGTATCCCAAATAATTAACTCTCCTTGTCTAAGGTAAAAACCTACAACACCATTGCGCTTGTTGTATTTGATTGCATTTGAGATAAGATTATCAATAACTCTGGTAAATTTACGTCTATCCATATATATGGTTACAGGATGCAAATCCAACTCATAACGCAATTGTTTAGACTCTGCTAAAATAGTAAAATACTCTATCCTATCTTCTATCAATGCTTTCACATCTATATCCTCATTTTCATTTCCTTTCTCTTGTTCAAGAGTAAGATAGGTCAAGTCTTTATAGAGTGTAGATACTGTCTTTGCTGCAATATTAATACGATTAAGTTTTGTTTTGTTCTTATCCATCATCACATCTGTATCCATCATCTCTATATTGGCAAGTATGGCAGAAAGTGGTGTATTGAGTTCATGTGTTGTGTCTTTAATAAATCTATCTAAAAGGACAATAGAATCACGCATAGGCTTCAAAAAAAGTTTCGCAAGATATAAACCAAAAAGCATAAAAATGAAAAAAGTCAACAGACCATAGCCTAATATATTTTTCCAAATAATGTTACGCCATAGACCATCATCTTTCACTTCAATAATAATATATTTTGTACCCAGATAAAAATCATCTAAACTCTTTAAAAAATGTATATGATTATGAATGATGTAAATTTCTTTATCAAAACGTACATCTTTTTCTTCCAATAAAGAAAATATAGCTTTTTTTTCTACATCATAAATAGCCGAAGTAAAGCGAGGATCCCGTGGATATGTAGTGCGTTCATCAAAAAAATGGTGTAATACCTTAAGTCGTTTGGCCTGTATAAAACCGTATTTAAAAAGTGTTGCTCTTTGATTAGAGAGCATTAACTTTTCCTGAGTCTGATAATAATAATATGAGAGAATAACAATCATGAGCAAGACCATAGCACCATACAGTGCAAAAAATCTTAAAAGTGATTGTTTCTCACTTCTGAGTAATGAATTTGTAGCCTTGTTTTTTGATACTGACAATACATTCCTTCCCTATAATTTTACGAAGATTTTTAATATAGGTACGAAGTGCCGTATCACTTGGCTCTTCATCGAAGTCCCACAAATGCTTATAGATACGTTCATGGGCTATTACCTCACCCTCATTTTTCATAAAAAGTTTAAGCAGTTTTGATTCTTTATGCCCAAGTGAAACATGTTTGTTATCAATGACCAACTCATTGTTTGTTGTATCGTACGCAATATTTTCTTTAATAGCTATCAGTTCTTTTGATTCATGAAAAAACCCTCGTTTTAACAGTGTTTCTACACGAATTTTAAGCTCTTTAAGTGCAAAAGGTTTGCGAATATAATCATCACAACCACTCTCAAATCCTTTTTCTAAATCATCCACAGAATCTAATGAAGTGATAAAGATTGCAGGGGCAACCACATCTTCGTTGCGCACTTCTTTCAAAAGTTCAAACCCTGTCATACCTGGTGTATTAACATCAAGCAAAAGTAAATCATACTTACTTTCATAAAGTTTTTCCTGAGCTTCAAATCCGTCATATACCGAAACAATATCATGACCCAACTCTTCTAAAAACTCTGTAACTGTTTCATTTAGGTTTGTATCATCTTCCAAAAGTAGTATTTTCGCCATAACCGTCCAATTTCTAATTTCTAATTCCTAATTTCTAATTTCTAATTCTATCACACATACTGCCTTACCCAGCTTTGCAATCTAGCACTGCTTAATGCACCGGAGAGTCTGTCAATTTCTTTACCATTTTTAAATATGATAAGTGTAGGAATACTCTGTATGCCATACTGCGCACCCAAAGCTTGCTGTTCTTGCGTATCTACCTTTATGAACTGTGCTTGCAAAGGCATAGCACGTGCTGCCTCTTCAAAAGCAGGTGCCATTTGCAAACAAGGACCACACCAAGGTGCCCAAAAATCAACCACTACAGGTATATCAGAATTTGCCAAAAATGTACCTAGTTTGGCTGCATCTACACCTACAGGCTTCGCTTCGAGCAAAGATTTTTTACAAGATCCACAGTTGGCTTTACTGTATGACTCTTTTTTAGGTATTCGATTTACTTTAAGACAATGTGGACATACAACATTCACATGCATGAAAAACCTCCTAATTTAGATTCGATTTGAATAGTTTAGATATTATAGCAAATAAAGTAAATCATAATTAAATAATAGTATCTCTCGATGCTAATCATAGCTTTAACGAGATGCATTAAAATGAGGCTTTGCCCATAAATTGACATCCCCATCCTGAACTTATTGTGTACTCCTAATACCTGATTTCAAAACCATCAGTGTTAAACTGAGCATCATCTATGATTTCGTATTGTATATCATCTACCCTACTTAAGGGTGAGCCCTCTTTAAGTATATTTAAAAAGCTATCAAATGCGTCATCAAAAATTTCAGCTACCACTTCTACTGTACCATCATTCAAATTTTGTATATATCCTTTAAATTGCTTTTGCATGAGTGCTTGAGAGACTGATTTTCTGTAAAATACCCCTTGTACTTTCCCTGAAACAACAAATCTATACCATTGCATTATTTTTTACCACCATATGTCTCTTTAAGATTTTGTAAAAATTCCAAAATATGTTCTTGAAACAACGCATCTTCTTCATTATCAATACATCCATGCAACTCTTTAAGCAAAGAGATATCTATCTTGTCAGGAAAACGCTTCACTTCTCTTGCCTCTTTATTTACCAGCTGAATGAGATGTTCAAAATTCAAGCCATTATTATGAATAATTTTATGATGGTACTCCATCACCATATCTATCAAAAGTTCTGCACGTTCATGATCTTCATAATATATCTTATGTGCAATTTCTTTCAATTTTTGCTTTTCACACTCATCTATCTCACCATTAGAGGAGACCATCAATGTCAATAGTTTTGCACGAAACTCCATTGAGCTATGGTGATAAACCAAAAACTCTCTAAACATCTTTTTAATCGTACGCTTTAAACTCTTTGCCACAGAATATCCTTTTAGAAAATCTTAACACTATTTTAACACAAGTATACACTAATCACTCAAACAACTACATATATCAACGAATAATCTTATGTCATTACATAGTCATCCACACCACCACCCCATACCGCAAACCTTTGGCTACAAAGACAATAAGCACAAATCGCCTAAAGTCATAATGTAATACCCCTGCCACAAAGGTCAAGGGGTCTCCGATGACAGGTGCCCATGAGAGTAGGAGTGTCCAGCCTCCGTATTGACCAAAAAATCTTCTAGCTTTTTGCATTTTATCAACAGAGAGATGCCCTTTACGCTCAAGATACTCTTCACCCTTTAACCCCAGCCAGTAGTTGAGCACAGAACCCAAAGTATTGCCCACAGTAGCAAAACTCCACAAAAGTAAAAGTGAGTAACCTTGAGAGATGTCGTAAAGGAGTAATGCTTCTGAACCAAGAGGCAGTAGAGTAGCCGCCAGAAACGAGACAACAAAGAGTGTAATA
>JALSSQ010000010.1 GCA_026984165.1 Sulfurovum sp. | reverse complement strand
ATTTACATACTTTTGCAAAGAGCAAATATAATGATGATTTTATTTGGGACAAGCAAGAGTATTTAGAAGAGAATAGGGAGAAAATAGAAGCACTAAAAGAAAAAGAACTCGCAGTGATGCATCCAGAATTTTGGACTGAGGAGAGTGCTTTTCATGCACTCAGACGTGAATTTGTCTATAAACTCTGCCCAAGAGAGACACCCGCACGTCTGCGAATGAAAAATAAGAGGAAGTTTTATGCATGAATACAGCGTAGTCCAAGCACTACTCAACCAATGTGAAGAGGTAGCAAAACAAAACAATGCTACCAAGGTAAATAAAGTCATCACAAAAATAGGTGTCATGTCAGGCATAGAGACACAGCTTTTGCAAACTGCCTTTGATACCTTTAAAGAAGGTACCATCTGTGCAGATGCAGAGTTTATACAGCACATACAAAAACTAAAACTCGAATGTAAGGAGTGTAGTAACATCTTTGAAGTAGATGAAGTGAGGTACTTTTGCCCTAAGTGTGAGAGTCTAAAAGTCAAAGTGCTTGATGGGGAAGATATGTACCTCATGAGCTTGGAGATGAGTTAAGAATGAAGAGTGAAGAGTGAAGAATTGAACAACGAAGGAGTAAAAATTGCAAGAATATTGGGAAATCTATATGAAAAACCTAGAGGGTAAACCAGCCTCAGTACAGTTTAATGCGGGTATATCCATGGAGATAGAAGAGTTACAATACAGCTATCCTATCGTTGCTTTTGTAAAGGCAAAGCTTAAAGAACCAAATGAACATGGACTACTCAGTGAATCTGAAGAACCAGAAATTCTTTTTTTAGAAGACAAGCTTGAAGCAGCGATGATTAAATTTCGTATAGGTAAATATGTGGGGCGTATTATCAATGATGGACATGTAACATTTTTGTATTATGTGCAGTTTACTTATAACTGGCCAAACTTTATAGAGTTCGCACTCAATGAGCATGCTAGCTATGAAGTGAGCAACGGGCATCAAGAAGATGGGGAGTGGAACTACTATAGAAACCTGCTTTATCCTACAGCCAAAGAGTGGCAGCTTATTCAAAACCACAAAGTATGTGACAAACTCAAAGAACAGGGTGACAGTCTCTATCTGGCACGTGCGATAGAACATAAACTCTTTTTTCAGGATGAGAGTCAAAAAGAAGCCCTTGTTGCTACACTAGAGGCTAAAGGTTTCAAAATAAAAGATGAAATAGAAAATGAAGAGGGTGTCAAAGGTTTAGATTTCTACCGTTTAGACAAACCTTTTTACCATGATATAGATGCAATTACTTTAGATCTTATTGAGATTGCCGAGACATATGGTGCAGCGTATGATGGTTGGGAAACTTCGGTGGTTAAATCATAACCCCAGAAGGGTCTTTGGCTCTATCCATTATCTCTTGTAGTGGTGTAGGTGAGCTGTTTTTGGTATAGGTAATGCCATGTTTATCTAGGTATTGAAGCACCACTGAAATGTACTCTTCAAAAGCATCAATAAGTCCTTGACTCAATCCAAAAGAAAAGGTCACATGCTCAGGGACTATGCCAATAACCATAGCCTCAGGAATCTCTTTACCTTGAAGCTCCATCATATCCATACATTGCAATATACCAATCTCATGTGCCCCACCATTGTTCAGTCCATAGCCAGAAATCTCTTTGGCAGGAATAGCATAGATGGAAGCAGGGGTATCATCAAGTTGAAGACAATCAAGTACAACCACATGATCACTCTCTTCAAGAACATTTAAAAGATGAATCCCCTCAACCCCACCATTGATGATATGTACTTCTTGTGAAAATGTATAATTTTCATTCAGATAGCTAGCGGCATACACACCTAAGCCATCATCTTTTTGTAGTACGTTTCCTATGCCTATGAGTGTCATGGTTGTCCTGTTTTATTTTAATGATAAAAATTATACCTTATGAACGTTTATTTTTGGAGATAAAGTGTATTCTAAGAGTGCATAAATGAGGTATGCATTGTTGTTTTCATCTTATTTCTTTGAGCATTTTGGTAAAATGACAATAAAAGATTGATAGGCAGGGCAATGAGTAAACGATGTGTATGTATTATTTCTGGTGGGATGGACTCAGCTTTAAGTGCAAAGATGGCACAAAATGAAGGCTATGAGATCATCGCGGTACATTTTAACTATGGGCAAAGAACAGAGACAAAAGAACGTGAGTGTTTTAGTCATATAGCAGCTGTAGTCGGGGCGATAGAAAGCTATGAGATTGACTTACCCTTTTTTGCGCAGATAGGGGCTTCTGCCTTGACAGACAAAAGTATAGATGTGCCTACTGGTGGTTTGGAAGAGGGGGTGCCTGTGACCTATGTGCCATTTAGAAATGGTATTTTTCTTTCCATCGCAACTGCTATAGCTGAAAAGCATGGGGCAGAGGCACTCTTTATAGGTGTGGTTGAAGAAGACAGTTCTGGCTATCCTGATTGTACAGAAGCTTACATAACACAAATGCAAAAGGCGATTAACCTTGGCACGAAAGAGGAGACTAGGCTAGAGATAAAAATGCCTTTGGTTGCATTGAAAAAGTCTGAAATAGTAGAAAAATCTTTAGCCTTGGGCGTACCCCTTGAACACACTTGGTCATGTTACAAAGAAGAAGAACGTGCCTGTGGTGTGTGTGACTCCTGTCGTTTGAGGTTAAAAGGTTTTGAAAAGGCGGGGGTGAAAGACCCCATAATGTATAGTTAATTATGATCTTTTCTGAAAGCCATTGGCAACAAAGGCAAATTCATATCTATGGGTAGGATATTTTGCCAAGCCTTCTGCCATAAATTGATGTCTAGTAATTTGTCTGTCCCAAAGCCTATACATCAGGTCTTTAAACCACGCTTTTTTTTCTGGGGTATCTAGTTTCATTTTATTATATTTTGCATCATCTTTTGTGCTGAGGGCTACTTCCATCATGGTATTTTTAAAGTTTGCATATTTTGCTGCTGAAGGTTCAGGATAAACCTCTTTTTTAAATGTATGTTCGGATGGTACATTGTTGATTGTATTTTGTGTACATCCTGTAAAACTTAGAACCATCACACATGTGATAATAATATATTTTTTCATGATTTTCCCTTCCATATACTTAAGTTTACTTTTTTAAAATAATATTGTAACCAAATCAAATAAAAATAGGTAAGGCTATGTTATACTTTTTACAAAATAAAAAGAGGTATAAAGTATGAGAATTCCTGCAAAATCCCCTAAAGCAAAAATAGCTTACGCATTAGTTGAAGAGTTACAATCTTATTTTGTAGGTAAACTCAATGATATCAGCTATGAACTTGGTAACAGACAAATGTTTGAAGCAGTAGAATGGGAGCGTGATGAGGGCTTGCATGGTGGTGGTGTACGTTATGAAGCCAGAGATGAAAGCATATATAACAGAGCCTCAGTGAATGTCTCTCAGGTACATTATGACGAAGATGAGACAAAAAGGCTCTCTTCTGCTACAGCTATTTCTACTATTGTCCATCCTTCTAATCCACATGCTCCTTCTGTGCATATGCATATTTCATGGACACAAATGCGTGATGGCAAAGGCTACTGGCGCATAATGGGTGATTTGAATCCAAGTCTTAAAAATGATGTTTTTCAGCGTGACTTTGAAGTAGCACTTGAACGTGCAGCAGGTGAATATTATGAAGAAGGCAAAGCGCAGGGAGATAGATATTTTTATATTCCTGTGCTTGAACGTACTCGTGGTATTAGCCATTTTTATCTAGAAAATTTTAACACAGGTGATTTTGAGGCAGACAGAGCATTGGCTTTTAAAATGGGTAAGGCAATTATAGATACCTATATAGGTATAACTCTGCAAGCACTACAATATTATATAGGATATACCCAAGAAGATAAAGATATACAGTTGGCATATCATACACTTTATTTATTTCAAGTACTGACACTTGACCGTGGTACAACATCAGGATTGCTTGTACATGATCAAAATGATGTAGGTATTATGGGTTCACTTCCTTCTCATATCAATAAACCGTTGCTTTATAGTTGGTTGGCAAAAATGCCTAAACCTCAAGATGCATTACTTTTAGGACTGCTTGATGCTTTGCCAGATGGAAAACGAGTACTTGTTGATGAAAACGTTAAAAAACGTTTGGCAGATGCAGTCAGGGCACATTATAAACAATATCCCGAAGCGATTAACATGCAAGCTAGTGCTACCATAGTACCACCTACAGTAGATAATCACAAATAGCTAAAGTGTAAAATAACCTTTTGTTCGGTCTTTTTTTACTTTAGAATAAATATCAAGTCTGCCATTCATAGAGATGTAAACACCATTTTTATTTAAGGCTTGTAGGTAACCAAAGGCTGAGGCTAAGTTTGCTGTTGCTTCCACAGGGTCTATACTGTAAGGCATCATAGCTCCTGTTAGGACAATACATTTGTCTAACTCTGCTTCATTCAAATATGTTGCGGTAACATCCATTGTATCTGTACCATGGACTACTATAATGTGTTTATGTTTTGCTTGGCTAATCGTACCTAAAAGTTCTAATCTGTCTTGATTTGTCATCTCAAGAGAGTCTTTATCTATAATGTTAACTATTTCCAGTGCACAAAGCCATTTTTTTGCCAACGCTTTTAAAGCGGTCGCATTTTTATCTATCTCAAGCATACCATTTTTAGTATTGTAACTTTTATTAAATGTGCCACCAGTATTAATAATAAGTATTTTATTCATCATTATTTTACCTTTTCGTATATTTTACCTCAATGATGATAAAATATAATGTAATTCAATTTTAGAGGATTTAAGAATGGTAATGAAGGGCAAAAAAGGTGTCATCTTAGGCATCGCTAACAAAAAGTCTATCGCTTATGGCATAGCAAAGGCATGTCAAGAGCAGGGGGCTCAGATGGCGATTACGTTTTTAAATGAGCGTTTTGAACAGAAACTGGCACCAATAGCTGAAGAGTTGGAGTGTGGGGTTAGATTTTACCCTTGTGATGTCTCTAAGCCTGAAGAGATAAAAGCACTCAAAGAGTCTTTAGAGAGAGATATGGGGCAGATAGACTTCATCGTACACTCTATAGCCTTTGCCCCAAAAGAGGGTCTAAGCGGACGTTTTTATGACATCAGCAAAGAGGCATTTGATGTGGCTATGGATATCTCTGTTTACTCTCTCATAGAGATAGTCCGTGAACTCAAGCCTATACTCTCAAACACTTCATCTGTACTGACTCTTTCGTACTATGGTGGTGTGAAGTATATACCAAACTACAACCTCATGGGTGTAGCCAAAGCGGCACTAGAAATGACTACGAAGTACCTAGCTGAGGACTTAGGAAAAGATGGCATACGTGTCAATGCCATCTCAGCTGGGCCCATAAAAACCCTCGCGGCTGCTGGCATAGGTGACTTTGGTTTCATGCTCAAATGGAACAAAGCCCACGCACCACTGAAAGAAAATGTCACCATAGACCAAGTAGGAAACTCTGGTATGTACCTGCTTTCTGACCTAAGCTCAGGGGTGACAGGCGAAGTGCATTATGTGGATGCAGGGTATAACATCATGGGTATGCCTGCTGTTGAGTTTGATGATGAGGGTAAACCACACATCGCATGGAATGGGGAGTCTAAGTAAACCTTAGAAACTTCCTCCAAGGCAACAACAAAAGAGAAGCAATGCCCATCATAAGTATGAGCATTGTATCACTCAAATGTTGCATAA
>JALSSQ010000009.1 GCA_026984165.1 Sulfurovum sp. | reverse complement strand
CATTTTACAGATATCGCTGCACAGCGTGGGGAAGTCTCGTTTCGTGGGGATATTATAGATATTTATCCTATCGATGCAGACAAGCCGTATCGTATCTCTTTGTTTGATGAGGAGGTGGAGAGCATACAGCATTATGATGAAGGTACGCAAAAACGTGTGAGTGAAGAGTTAGAAGAGCTTACCTTTACTTCAGCATTTTTAGCCTTAGACAAAGCCCAGCATGAAGCCTTGAAAAATAGATGTGAAATGAGTCACTATGATACCTTTGTAAAAGACATAGATTCACTTGGGTTGTGGCATCTTGATGACTTGGGACAAAGCGCTTTAGAACAATTTTCTGCTGTCTGGGCAGCCAATTTGGATGATGAACTTAAAGAAGTGTATGAACTAACAGAGCCACTGGTACCACGCAAAGCATTTTTGCTCCCTGCCATTCCTGAAGGTTCAAAATACAGAGACATTGAAGTGGTTAATCACAATCAACTACTTGAATCGCATAAAGAGAAACAGATTACTATCATCGCTAAAAATGAGAGTATCGTAAGAGGTTCTGAATTTCCTACTTGGGTACTATCAGCATCAGGGGGTCAGGTGATTCATGATGCATCGCTCCACGACGCATCACAAATCACCAGACCCCTAGTTCAATTTGTCTATCAAGAGGGGATTGTTAATCTTCTCGGAAGTGACAGACTTATACTCTCACTCAACAAACCACTCAAACGTAAAAAGGTTAAAAAAGCCTCTATCATCCTTGATGAGCTAAAACCTGGGGATTATGTGGTGCATGAGAACTATGGGGTGGGGATTTTTAAGGGCATTGAAAAAAGAGAGATATTGGGGGCACTTTCAGAGTTTGTGGTACTGCATTATCAAAATGAAGATACCCTGCTTATCCCTGTTTCCAACCTTGAAGTAATCGATCGCTATGTGGCAGAGGGTGGGGCAGTGCCTGTGCTTGACCGTATGGGGAAAGCCAGCTTTAAAAAGCTTAAAGCCAAAGTTAAAGAGAAACTTTTTGCTATTGCCTCACAAATTATCAATCTCTCTGCACAGCGACACTTGAAAAAAGGGATTGTTTTAGTGAGAAATGAGGAGGTAGGAAGTAGAAGTGATTTGAGGGAATTGGGGAGTAAAATCGCTACAGAACATCAGATATTTATGTCTAAATCCGGTTTTGTACATACGGAGGATCAAATCAGAGCTATTAATGATATGCTAGATGATATGTCTTCAGGCAAGATGATGGACAGATTGCTCTCTGCGGATGTAGGTTTTGGTAAAACTGAAGTGGCGATGAATGGGATGTTTATTGCAGTAAAAAATGGGTATCAGGCGATGATGATAGCCCCTACTACCTTGCTCTCTTCTCAGCACTATAAGTCACTTAAAGAGCGTTTTTATGATTGGGGTATCAAAGTGGCAAAGCTAGATAGGTTCTCTACACCTAAAGAGAAGCGCGAGATACTTTCGGCACTTGAAGAGGGGAGTATTGATGTGGTGGTGGGTACCCATGCACTACTCAAAGCAAAATTTAAAAATCTGGCGCTTGTCGTGATAGATGAAGAGCATAAGTTTGGGGTCAAGCAAAAAGAGGCACTCAAAGAGATAGCCATCGATGTGCATCTGCTCTCTATGTCTGCGACCCCTATACCACGTTCACTTAATCTTGCAATGTCAGATGTAAAAAGTTTTTCTGAAATCCTCACCCCTCCTACTGAGCGCCAAGGGGTAAGAACTTTTGTAAAGTCGTATGATGATAAAGTCATCAAAGAAGCCATCTTAAGAGAGATGCGTAGAGGAGGACAGATATTTTATGTCTTTAACTCCATCGCAGGGATAGAGGAGAAGAAAAAACAACTCTTGGAGATACTTCCCAAACTTCGCATCGCAGTGCTTCACTCTAAAATCTCTGCCAAAGAGACAGAAGATGAGATGATGCTTTTTGAAGATGGAGAGTATGATGTACTCCTTTCTACCTCTATTGTAGAGTCAGGCATACACATGCCACATGCCAATACCATGATAGTCGATGGTGCAGATAACTTTGGTATTGCAGATTTGCACCAGCTTCGTGGGCGTGTGGGGCGTGGAGGCAAAGAGGGGTATTGTTACTTTATGGTTACAGACAAAGAGCGTCTAAGCGATAATGCCAAACGACGGCTACTTGCGCTTGAATCTCACTCTGATCTAGGCTCTGGGGCGGTGCTTGCTTTTCATGACTTAGAGATACGTGGCGGGGGCAACATCATAGGTGAGGCACAGTCTGGGCACATCAAACAGATAGGCTACTCTTTGTATTTGCGTATGTTGGAAGATGCTATCAAAGAGCTCAGCGGACAAGACAAAGAGGTGGCACAAAATATAGATATGAAACTCTCTGTCGATGCCTACCTCAATGAAGAGCTGATCGAAGAGGATAGATTGCGCTTGGAGCTTTATAGGAGACTTTCACTATGTGAGACGACAGGGGAAGTCTATGAGATAGAGGCAGAGATAGCAGACAGATTTGGTAAACTGGATACAATAACTAGACAGTTTATAGATGTGATAGTCATGAAAGTGCTTGCACGCCAAAAGGGTATCTCAAAAGTCTCTTCTTATGGAGAAAACGTCTTTATAGAGTTTAGAGATGAGAACAAAGAGCGTGTAGTACTCAAATCAAATTCTAAAGATGATGATGACATCATCGCTACTGCGATGGGGTATTTGAAGAAGTAATTTGTTAAAATAAGTTATGAAAGGTGATGAATGACTCTAAAAGAAGATATTTTAAAAGGAAAATATTTCCCTGTTGAAAGTAGAAATCATCTGAAAGCAATAATGGTTTCCTTGCTTGTTTATCTACCAGCTATAGCAATGATGTATGACTTATATGAGAGTATTCATTATGGCTATAAAAGCATGGCAATTATTGAACTTGTAACAATGTTAATACTTTATGGATTTTATATGTTATTCCCTCGATATGTAAGTATTGAGCGTATTTCTGAAATTATTTTAGTGATTTATTCTGTTTTTCTCTTAATTACATTGTTTGTCCCCGATTATAATGCAGAGTTTTCATTATTTTGGTTTTCTACTTTGCCTATTGTTGCCTTTTACGTTTTAGGTGAGAAAAAAGGTATTTTTTGGACTGGCATGATTTTTGTAGGTTTTGTGTTTGTACTTATATTATCATTATTCCAACAGGTAATTCTTCTTTATGATAAGACTCTTTTGATACAAATTATGTTGGCTTACTTGGGAGTATCTTATATTGTATATATTATTGAAAAAGAGCGAAGTGTGTATGAAGATAAATTAAACCGCTCTATAGAAGATAATAGATTGTTATTTAAAGAAGTACATCATCGGACAAAAAACAATATGCAGGTAATGATGGGGTTGTTAGAAACACAGTCATTTAAAGTAGAAGATCCTAAATATAAAAAAATGTTTCATGCGCATGTGGATAGGATTAAATCTATGAGTTTTGTTCATGAAAATCTTTATAAAGGTATGTCTTATGAAGAAGTAGATATGCATCAGTATTTGGGAGAAGTATTAGATAATTTACAAAAGATCACGCAACATACAATTATTGCAAATATAGGATATATTACTTTGGGGATAAAAGACAGTATAAGTTTGGGACTCATCGTTAATGAAGCAGTAAGTAATGCTATTGAGCATGCTTACAGTGCAGGTATAGGAAGAATAGATGTGACATTGCAAAATCATGGTAAAGGGTGTATTTTGACCATTAAAGATGACGGTATAGGTTTTAATACGCAAAAGGAGTATCAATCTTTAGGCATGACATTGATAGAAGATTTGTCTATCTCTTTACCTGATGGAAGGCTGGATATTGATGTAAATAAAGGCACAACTATTCGTGTCTATTTTTCTTTAAAAGGAGAAATATAATGCAATTGCCACAACATATTATGATTGTTGAAGATGAGGTCATTACGCAAAGATATCTTAAAAATATATTGGAACAGTACAAAATAGAAAGTGTAGAATGTTATGATAATGCAAAAGATGCGTTGTCAAAGTTAAAAAATACAAAGTATGATATCATACTTATGGATATCAATATAAAAGGCGCAATGGATGGTATACAGTTATCACGAGAAATTTTGAGAATAGACGATATACCGATTGTTTTCATTTCAGCACATAGTGATAATGAAACATTTCAAGAAGTACTTGAACTTTCTCCTTTTGGTTTTATTACAAAACCTTTTTCTGCCAAAGATGTTGAAGTTGCTATTCTTTTAGCGTACAAAAGATATCTTGCAAGCATGAAAAATAAGCAGAAATATGTAAAAGAATCATCTGCAGATATTATAGAAATTTCAGATGCATATCGTTATTCTTTACATGCTCAAGAACTTTATTATAAGAATACTCCTGTCAAATTAAATGTAAAACAACAGAAACTTATTCATATACTCAGTCAAAATATTGATAGAGTTGTTACTTACGAAGTATTAGTGATGGAAATATGGGAAATTGAAAACATATCTAGTTCTGCCCTGCGTACATTAGTGTATACTTTGCGTAAATCACATCCAGATTTACCTATTATGTCTCATAGTAAAGTAGGATATTCTTTAAAAACAATGATTGATAATTAAAAACATTAAAAAATTTTTTTGACTTTTTTTTGACTTTTTTTTATTATACTTGTGCAGTATTGAAAAAGCCAAACTCATCGTGAGGTGAGGGCGGAAAGCTGCGGGACTTCTATGTGAAGTTAGCCGGGTTGCCAATAGTGCATAAAAATAAAATAACTTACACTATTAACTTTTTCATAGCTTTATGTTTTATATACAAAAATCTAACAGACAATAGCTAAAGGAAAATAAGTATGCAGTTACCTCAAAATATAATGATAGTTGAAGATGAAGTATTAACACAAAGATATTTAAAAGATATTTTACTACACAATGGTGTTAAAAATATAGTATGTTATGATAATGCAAAAGATGTGCTGAAACATATGAAAACAACACAGCCTAATATGATCTTGATGGATGTGGATATTATTGGTCCAGTTGATGGTATACAACTATCTCGAAAAATTTCAGAAATGAATCAAAATATACCTATTATTTTTATCACTGCACATTGTGATGAGCACACATTTGATGAAGTACTTGAATTGAGTCCTTACGGGTTTATAAGTAAACCTTTTTCTTCTAAGGACATTGAAGTAACATTGCGTTTGGCATATAAAAGATATTTGGTACAACAAGAGATGTTACGTTATAAAAATGCTGTTGACAATATTGATACAGTTTTCATCAATCAACAATATAAATATTCCAAATCTTTAAAAACATTATATAAAAACAATCAACCTGTTAAACTCAAAAAAAAGCATCAATTGTTAGTCGATGCTCTTTGTACTATGCATAACCAAATAATTACTTTTGATGTATTAACAGAAAAAATTTGGGGGGAAAAGAGTATTTCAGATTCAGCTTTACGAACACTTATTTATACTTTACGACAGATACTTCCTGATCTGCCAATCATCTCTTACAGTAAAGTAGGTTATTCATTAGAAACCAAATAAAATATTTTTTTGACTTTTTCTTGACTTTTTTATTTTATACTTTCTTGTGCGATTATACTATTTTTGAAAAAGCCAAACTCATCGTGAGGTGAGGGCGGAAAGCTACGGGACTTATTTTATAAGTTAGCCGAGTTACCAGAAGTGTATGAAGTCAACTTCTTATCCTTCTCCTTTTT
>JALSSQ010000008.1 GCA_026984165.1 Sulfurovum sp. | reverse complement strand
ACTTTACAGCTACAAAAGTCAAATCAATTATTTTTAAAAAGTGTTCCACCCACATGTTCACCATCTACAAGCAACGCTTTCACATCACCCAAATCAAACCCAGATGCCAAAAACATCTCTCTGCCACGTTTCATAAGAAAATCTGCTGATTGTAACTTAGTGACTATACCACCTGTGGCAAATGCATTGTTGGGTGTATGTTCTGCATTTAGCTCTTCTTGTGTAATGTGTGTCACTACCGCACGGCGCGAGGCATCATCATATCTGTTTGGATCTTTGTCATACAAAGCATCTATGTCTGAAAGTATGACTAGAAGTTTTGCCTCAAAATGGTGTGCTACATGTGCAGAGAGTCTGTCATTGTCTCCAAAAACAAGCTCTTCGATGCTTACGGTGTCATTTTCGTTGATAATGGGCACTACGCCATTGTCTAAAAGTGTATCTACTGCTACCTTGGCATGTAATTTTTGTGCTTCAAGTTCAAAAATTTCTGCACTCAACAGTACCTGAGAACAAAGCAAACCAAATTTAGCAAATTTTTCTTGATACATTTTAAGTAAAAGAGGTTGCCCTATGGCAGCAAGCGCTTGTCTGTTCGCTACAGTACTTCTGTCCAAAGGAAGCAGTGTAAATCCTGCTGCAACTGCACCAGAACTCACAAGTATGACTTCATACTTGTTCGCTTTAAGTTCTGCAATGAGCTGTACCAAAGCCAGCATACGTTCTTTTGCCACGGTACCATCTTGGGTCAATACATGAGAACCAACTTTAATAACAATGCGCTCTTTACCCATACTATGCCTCGTTTTCTTCTTTGACACTTTTGACAAAATCACCCAGCGCATAACGTAAAGGCTCAGTGTTGATATGTGCTACCGATGAAATAGGCAGTACAAAAAGTGGCTTCTCTTTGGGAAGTTTCACCCCAAACTCTTTTTTCAAACCATAACTTACATACATACGGTCAGCTTTATATGTATGCAATGTGTCATTTGCCTCTAAACCAATATCTGCTAAAAAATTTTCTGTCAATCTATTGACTTCATCTTGTGGCAATGAATCTATCTTAGTAATGGCAACGGCATGCTTACGTGTCGCCAAAGTCTCAGAATAACGCTGAAGTTCTACCAGCAAGGTCTCATACTGATATTTCATCTCCCTATAATTGGCTGCATCTATCATAAGCAAAAGCGTTTTGGTACGTTCGATATGCTTTAAAAACGCCAACCCAAGCCCTCTACCATCACTGGCACCTTCTATGATACCAGGAATGTCTGCCATCATAAAAGAATCAAAATCCCCAACATGCACCACTCCAAGTTTGGGCGTGAGTGTTGTAAACTCATAATTGGCTACCTGTGGTTTTGCATTGGAAAGTGTGGAGATGAGTGTTGATTTACCTACATTTGGATACCCCACCAAACCTACATCTGCGATGAGTTTCATCTCTAAACGCACCTGTTTGGTAATACCTGGCAATCCTGGCTGTGCATAGGTGGGTCTTTGGTTACTCGAAGATTTGAAGTGCATATTGCCCAATCCGCCTTTGCCCCCTTCTAAAAAAAGGATAACCTCACCCTCATTCACCAAATCCATCAGTTCGTCACCTGTTTCCATATCGATAACACTGGTGCCTGGAGGTACCGTAATGGTTATATCTTTGCCTTTTCGTCCATAACATTTACGTCCTTCTCCAGGTCGTCCATTTTCCGCTTTGATATGTTTGCGTCCACGAAGAGAAGAGAGGGTATCAGTATTATTATCTACTTTAAAAAAAACTGAGCCGCCACGTCCTCCATCTCCACCATCAGGACCACCATTGGTGACAAATTTTTCAGTCCAAAAAGAGATAGCACCTGCGCCACCTTTACCTGAACTTATCATAAGTTCTACACTATCTACAAACATATACTAAACCTTTATTTTACGAAAACTATTATCAAAAAAACAATAATCCCAAAATATGCATTAGAGTAAAAGATGGATGATTTCTAATGCATATTTTGGGATAATAATTTAATGGCCTAATTATATCGAAATTAAGAAAATTATTTGATATAATCTCATAAAACACATAGGAAAACAAGTAATGACATTCAAAAAAACTATTTTGCTTACAGGTACGCTCTTTTTATACAACGCTTGTAGCACAAAAGAGATACCTGTCAGTGAAGGTGGTTATTATTATGAAAACATTTATTTTGGTGTAGATTTAACAGATACATTTAAAAAAGGTATTCGTGATGGGTGTATGACTGCCAAAGGAACATATACTAAGTCACATTGGTTTTTTAACCGCAAAAAAGAGTATTATAATGGGTGGTTTTTAGGTCGAAACAAATGTCGAAATTTATTGAAGATAGATGAAAATGGAGATTTAATCCTATAGAGAAACAAAGTTCTCTATTAGGGTAAGGTAGCATTATGCAGGAATGACTGAAACTTTTTTCTGACCTCTACTTTTGTTACCAAATTGAACCACACCCTCAACTGTAGCAAATATAGTATGGTCTTTCCCCATTCCTACACCTGTACCTGGATGTACTTTTGTACCTCTTTGTCTGATGATGATGTTACCAGGAATTACTGATTCTCCACCATATTTCTTAACACCTAAACGACGTCCAGCTGAATCACGGTTATTTTGAGTGGATCCTTGTCCTTTCTTGTGTGCCATATCTTTCTCCTTCTATGATTTATGCGATTTTTGTTATTCTAACTCTTGTAAAGTCTCTTCTGAAACCACGTTTGAGTTTTGAATCTTTTCTTCTTCTCTTTTTGTAGATGATAACTTTTTTATCTCTACCTTCATTGATGACTTCACCTTTCACTACTGCACCTTCTACGAAAGGAGTACCTACGGTCAGTTCACCGTTGTCTAATGCTAGAACTTCTTTAAATTCTACTGCTGATTTTGGATCAAGCCCCATCTTGTCAAAACAGATGATATCACCCTCTTGCACTTTAAATTGTTGACCACTTGCTTTAATGATTGCGTACATTGCAAACCCTTTGTTATTGGATGTTTTTTAAAAAGTTCGTGATTATACCCAAAACTATTTTAATCTTATTTTAAACACTTTAAGCTTTTAATCTAAAAAGTATAATCTGCATCTGCAAGTGCAATACATTCTATCTCAACTAAAGCATTTTTAGGTAATGTTTTTACTGCAACCGTACTACGTGCAGGCTTATGCATACCAAAATAATGTGCATATACATTATTGACTGTTTCAAAATCATTCATATCTGCTAAATATATAGTCGTTTTTATTACATCATTAAAATGTGCTCCTGCAGCTTCAAGTACATAAAAAAGATTTTTCATGACTTGATGTGTCTGATGTTCCACATTTCTAGTCTCCATAGTACCATCTGGCATCAAAGCAATTTGTCCGGATGTATATATCAATCCATTGGCTTCTATCGCTTGCGAATAAGGTCCTATAGCCGCTGGCGCTTCTTTTGTTTCAATAAATTTCATCTTTTCTTATCCTCTAGTTTCTTTCATAAAATACATATGATGTTGAATAGTCAGAAAATTCAAAATAAACCTTCTTCTCTCCGGCATCTTTTTTACCATTTAAATTTCTGTCATCCACACCATATCCATAACGATAAGGTCTTGGGTTTCCATCGGTTGTACCTTTTGCAGTAGAGAGTTTATCTATCTGTATAAATTTGTGCACAAGTTTATCTCCTGCATATACATCCAACACACCGTTTGTACCCGTCCAGTTTTGCAGTGAACGACTTAGTGAGTTTTGTGTCTCTTGCGTACATCCTGCAAAAAACAACATCATTGCAGAAACAAATAATATTTTCAATTTCATCTTTTATCCTTCTTGATTATTTGCATTATTTTAGCACTATTCTTTTAAGCTTTAGGCATACCAAACTTTTGAGTGATGAGTTCTCCCTCATCATTAAAGTAAAGATAATACAGTTTATCTTTTTTTACAGGCAACCCTGCAAGGTATCGCAGTGCCAAATTTGCTTGCAATGAACCGATGTGCATTACTATGGGTGCTGTAATCCCCCCTGGTTTATGATCAGAGATGTTAAAGACTTGAAAGTTTGCCTCATCAAAGAAACATACCTGTCCATTAAACTCTTCTACTGAAGCATATATCCATGGGGTATGGGTAGTCTTTGCATGTTTGTCTATCTCCCCACGTACAGGTAGATTATCTGTTGCATCAAGTATGAGGTCATAGCTGTTTCCCATCTCTTTAAAATCTTCAAAACGCATATCAAAAGCCACCGCTTTGACAAAAGGATTTTTAGACTCTACCAAAGTACAAACTGTCTTGGCTTTATTTTTGCCTTCATCATTCAATGTAAAAGCGATTTGTCTATGAATATTATGAGAAGAGACTGTATCAAAATCTACCATATGTATCTCACCGATACCCGAAGTCCCCAATGCCATAGCCAACGTGCATCCAAGCCCGCCAGAACCGATAATGGCGATTTTTTTCTTTTCTAAACTCTGTTGTACGTTTGAGCCCCAAAGCTGTATCTGTCTGTTAAAGTATTCACTTTGTGTCATGACGATTGCTCCTCTCTTAATTTTAATTCTCTCTCAAATCCCCAAGCCTTACGATGCTCTGTTACTTCAGCCTTGTCTATCACCTCTACAAGCATAGACTCTTTGTCTTCAAGCATCATCTCTACTTCACCTTCAGGTGAGACAAGCATCGTATCACCATAAAACTTCCATTTGACCTCATTATCAGCGTATTCCCCTAAACGATTGGCACGCAGTACATAACAGCCATGCAAAAAGGCTTTGGTCTTGATGATTTCTCTCCATCTGTTGTGAGAACCAAAGGTAGATGCCGTAGGAAGCAATACCAAATCTACTTTTTTACGCGTTACCTGCTCCCAAAATGGATCAAAATGCAACTCAAAACCTGCCATTACCATGAGCTTAAAGCCTTTAAGATTAAACGTCATGGCATCTTTGAGAGGTGCTACTTCATTGGCAAAAAACTTTTTTTCATTCCAGTGGGTATAGGGCAGTAAAATTTGTTGTTCATAATAGCGTGTATTTTTAGGAGTTATTTTGACAATGGTTTTATGATAGCCATCTTTTTTTATAATGATAATCGGCGCAATAAAAACAATATCATACTTTATAGAAAGACTCTTAAGTAACTCAAGATGTTTCTTGGTCTGTGCTTTCACCATGTTAGGTGCCATCGTGGCAAACTCTTTAAAAAAGTGGTTGAGTACATACTCACCAAGTAACATCACATCTGCATCACGTTCCGCTGCTTTTTTAAGGTAAAACTCCAAACGTGTAGCATTCATCCCCAGTGTTGGCAGTTGAAGTGCAGCGACTACCAACTGTGCCATTATGCATCCTCAGCTACATTTTGATTGGCTTGTTCAATCACAGTTATTTTTGTCTTTGCTTCTTCTATAAGCCTTTGCGCCTCTTTAATGTTCTTCAAACCCTCTTCATATAGTTTTACTGACTCTTCAAGCGTAATCTCTGGATTCATCAGCTTCTCTAGCAATGCCTTAGAATGCTCTAACTTCTCCTCAAATGTACTGTTCTTCATCTTTTACCTCACTTTTATAAAAGCTTTCAAAGAAAGCATACCATAATTCCTAATTCCTAATTCCTAATTCTAACACTTCTCTTATGTGCGCTTCAAATTTCTCTAACTCTACCAAAAAAGCATCATGCCCATAATCACTCTGCACTTCCAAGTAAGTATGTGCCTGTCCATTACGT
>JALSSQ010000007.1 GCA_026984165.1 Sulfurovum sp. | reverse complement strand
AGTTATTTTATAATTTATCTTTCGATATGCATTCCACCTCGAGAGAGGTGGAATGAGCTAAAGTACTTTTCTTATTTCCTCATCATTATTCTTGGCAATAACAAACAAACCAAATGTAAAATATATTATTCCAAATAAAACTTCTGAAATTACTAATATTTTACTTATTATTGAGAGAGGAACTATATCTCCGTAGCCAGTTGTTGTAATTGTTATAAAACTAAAGTATAAGAATGTTAAAAAATCCTTTTCATGATCTGCACCAAAATGAAAATTCTCTGAATCTATCATGTATGAAATATGAAATATTATAGCAAAAATAATTACAGTAAAAAATATACCTGCGATTAAAACATCAATTTTAACCTTACTAAGATATGTATTATTAAATATGATATATTTTGGAATATATAATAATAATCCAGCTGAACTAAATGTCAACACATAAAATATAATGTTAATGCAACATGTTTTATGACTAATACCATTACTATACAGTAACAATGAGAATACTGCATATAATATTAATGAAATTACCAACAATATAATGCTTATAGCTAGATGCTTATTAGACTTACTAATATTATCTTTTGTCACTTTTTCAGAGATAATAGATGTTCTATTATTAACCCTTTTTTCTACCCATTCTAAAACACTTTTCATAATAATACCTTTTAAACCGTAATCTCCTGAATATCTGCAATCCCCTTAAACGTCTTATACACAGACCCAATCGTATGAAGTCTATTGACTTTCAACGCTTCATCTTCAGCATTTACCATCACATCATCAAAATACCCATCAAGTTCACGCTTCAAGCCAAAGAGTGCTTCTAACTGTGTTTTATAATCAGTATAGTTACTATTAATCACTTTTTCATAGGCATTGTAGAGTGTCACTTCTGCATCTTCTTTGAAGAGTGAGGTGTCTATGCTTAGGTTTGCATCCAAGTCTATATCTTTTGAGATATTCGCTACACGTTTAAAGGTAGAGAATTGCTCTTTAAAGGTATCTGATGAGACTATGGCATTGAGTGCAGAGACCTTTTTGGCTATCTCATTGATATCTCTCTCCCCAGAGGCAAGTACAGCTGCGATAACTGATGGGTTAGCATCGAGTGATTTGTTGATACGTTCTATGATGAAGTCTGTAAGAAGCGTGGTATCAAAGTCAGCATAATTGCCTTTGAGTAGTGTGATGATATCATCTATATGAAACGACAAATCATACTCTGTGACAATGCGCACGATACCATTGACCGCACGACGCAAGGCAAAGGGGTCTTTGGAACCTGTAGGTATCTTGCCTACAGAAAAGAGTCCCATAAGTGTATCTAGCTTTGCAGACATCGCGACTATGGAAGAGAAGATAGATGTCGGTAGCTCTGCACCCTCACCTACTGGCATATACTGTTCTTTGATGGCGTTATAAACTAGAGCATCTTCTCCCAGTGCTTTGGCATAGTAGTAGCCCATGAGCCCTTGAAGCTCTGTAAATTCATAGACCATCTCACTCATAAGATCAGCTTTGGCAAGGGTCACTGCTCTGTCCATCAGTTTTTCTAGCTCTGCATTGTTTTTGCCTGTTTGGGCTTCCACTTTTTCCATGTAAAGCCCTAGCAAACGCATTGCAATGTTTTTTTCTCTCTCTATCTTATCTGTAAGCGTACCCAAGCCATCAATAAACTGTACTTTTTCCAATCCGTCAGTGCTCAAACCATTTTTAAGGTCATTTTTGTAAAAGAAAAGTCCATCAGCCAAACGAGGTTTAAGTACACGTTCATTCCCTGCGACCACTTTAGAATAGTCATCGGTATAGGCATTGGAAACCACCACAAATTTGTTGGCTATCTTACCATTTTCAAAGACAGGAAAATAACGCTGATGCTCTTTCATAGAGGTAATAATCACTTCAGGAGGAAGCTCCAAAAAGAGTTCGTCAAACCTACCCACCAATGCTTTAGGGTTTTCCGTAATGGCTACAACCTCGGCTAAAAGAGCATGGTCTCTCTCTATGATGATATTGTGTTCTGCTTCCAAGGCATCAAACTCAGCCAATATTTTCGCTTCACGTTCACAAGGCTGCAACATCACTGCACCCTCAGCCAAGATATTTTCATACACATCAACAGTGGGTACTTCCACCGCATCATAACTTACCATACGGTGCACATAGGTTTTGGTATCTGATGCCACACCATAGAGTGTGACAGGCACAGACGCTTCACCCAAACGTACCTGCAACCATCTGATAGGACGGATAAACTCATCACTTCTACTTCCCCAACGCATCATCTTTCCAAATGCCATAGAGGCTATCCATTTTTCTAGCATCTCTTGGAGCAAGCAGGCACTATCAGAACCTTTCTCCTCTTTTTTATAGTAGAGTACCTCTTTGCCATTTTTCTCACCACGTCCCAGCTCAGCAAATGCCACACCACATTTTCGTGCAAACCCCTCTGCTGCTTTTGTAGGCTCTCCATCTTTTATCGCAGCGACCACAGGAGGGCCAAAAAACTCTACCTCAACATCTGCCTGTTTTGTAGGCATAGCTACATGTTTAAGTACCAATCTTCTAGGTGTATAGATAAACTCAAAATCATTAGCAAGGTGATACGATTTTAAGATATTTTCCCATGATTTTTTTATGTTTTTTACGATTTTAAGTAGCGGTATGGCAGGTAGTTCTTCTACGCCTATTTCGATGAGTAAAGGTTGTGTCATTGTAGGATTTCCTAGTAAATTATAATTGCTATCATTTTATCTAAAAGTTGGTAAATGAGTGGTTATGGCTATGTTAATTTAAGTTAAGTTATAATTTTTATATTTAATAAAAGGAAAATAACAATGAATAACTTAATTAAAACACTACTAGCCATTACAAGTAGTATAATATTGTCTGCATGTAGTGGTCTTGGAGGAGGCAATATCTCTCCACAACAGGAAAATGCTTTAGGTGCACAACAAGAAAGACAGGTTTTGAGTAAAGTACGACTTATCAGAAGTGGCAGACTCTATAATGCAGTCAAAAATGTCGGTTCTCGTATAGCTAGAGTCTCAGGACGTCCAGACTTTCAATGGAGACATCATCTTGTAGATAACCCAAGACAAGCCAATGCCTTTGTACTTCCTGGTGGAAAAGTATTTGTCTATTCTGGATTATTCAGATACGCTGCCAATGAAGCAGAACTTGCAGCTGTTGTAGGACATGAGGTTGCCCATGCATTACGTTCTCATGGTGTAAAAGGTGCAGCACGCAGACAAAAAGCTGGACTCATAGGCGCTTTACTTCAAGTAGGTATGGGAGTAGCTGGAGTCAATCCGCAAACAGCGCAACAAGTCAACCAAGTCTATGGACAAGGTGCAACATTAGGATACATTAGACCATATTCACGACAAAATGAAACAGAAGCAGACAGTATAGGACTAATGCTCATGGCAAAAGCTGGGTACGACCCAAGAGCCGCACTTACTTTTTGGGCAAAATTTGGAAGACAAGGGCAAAGAGTACCAGAGTACCTTTCCACACACCCTGCTCCTGCAAGCCGTATAGCAAATATAAGACGGCTCATGCCTCAAGCACTTGCCATTTACAAAAAAAGTAGATATGCAAGACGACGCTAATATCTTCACACAGAGGCATAATATTATGCCTCTTTATCTTCTCCGTTATTTTTCTGCATATCTTTACGTTGTCCTTCATCATCAAACTTATTTTTATAATAATTTCTTACGATACCAAAAGTCAAATAGACAAACACTATTATCGCAACAATATATAAAATATCTCCAAATGACATCACGCTTTACCTTCTAATGTATTTGCAATAGTGATTTTTTCAAACCCATCATAATTTTTACGTAGAGCATCATACATCACTACCCCAACTGAAACACCAAGGTTCAAACTTCTTCCTTTGCCACCCATAGGGATAGTGATACACTGTTCAGGATGTGCCAAAAGCACCTTTTCATCGATGCCTCTAGTCTCTGCACCAAAGAGTATATGATCTCCTTTTTTAAAGGGCGCATTAAAATAAAGGTTGTCTGTTTTGGTAGTACACATATAGGAATTTTTCTCTATAGGATATTTTTTTAAATAATCTTCAAAACTCTCCCAGACGATTAAATCAAGATGCTTCCAGTAGTCAAGCCCTGCACGCTTGACAGCCTTGTCGTCTATATCAAAACCAAGAGGTTTTATAAGGTGCAGTGTGGCACCAAGATTCACACAAAGTCTGCCTATAGTGCCTGTGTTTTGAGGGATTTGAGGTTCTACCAATACGATATTAAACATACAAAAAACCTAAGGCTTTTTCTTTTCGTTCTTCACTCTTCATTCTTCATTCTTCATTCTTCATTTAAAATATAACCGTTTTATTCCCATTCACAAATACCCTATCATTCAGTACCAATGCCAAGGCGCGCGATAAGACTATTTTCTCTCCATCACGCCCTGCTCTTTGCATGTCTTTCCATGTAAGACGGTGATTTACCGGAATGGTATCTTGCGCGATGATAGGCCCTTCATCCAAATCATCTGTCACATAGTGTGCCGTTGCTCCGATAATCTTTACGCCACGTTCGTAAGCTTGTTTGTAGGGATTGGCTCCTATAAATGCAGGGAGGAAAGAGTGGTGAATATTGATAATTTTATAGGCATAGGCTTTCACAAATGCAGGGGTCAAGATACGCATATATTTGGCAAGTACAATATAGTCAAATGCATACTTGTCTATGCAAGACATCACTTTTGCTTCATGCTCTTCCCTGCTAAGCCCTTCAGCCGATAGATGAATAAAGGGTATATCAAAACGCTCTACCAACTCTTTGAGTGTATCGTGGTTGCCTATGACACACTCTATCTGTGCGCCCAGTTCACCATCTGCATGGCGCACCAATATATCACCCAATGCATGAGATTCTTTGGTCACCATAAGGATGATTTTTTTGTCTTTAGGCTCGATAACTCTAATGTGTGCATCGGTAGGTACCACGGTGTGTAGTGCATCTTCTAGCTCTTGCGTATCAAACAGACCTGTGACAATCGTACGCATAAAAAAACGACCATGCTCTTTATCTACAAATTCACGGTTATTGTCGATGTTTAGGCCTCTGTCATAAAAGAGTTTAGAAATCTTATACACCAACCCTTTTGCATCTTCACAGTCTATGAGTACTCTTGCACGTTTTTCCAAAATTCAAAACCTTTTTTTACTCGTTCCCACTCTCCTGAGTGGGAACCAATATAACATTCTCTACACAACAAGCCTAATGCGTTCCACCAGAGGACTGGAGGAACGAGAAGCACCCTACATTTTAGCGACTAGCATAGTCAGCTACTATGTCACCCATTTCACTACATGTCACGATCTCTTTGGCATCATAATCACCAATATCACCTGTACGGTACCCCTCAAAAAGCGCTTTTTTGATGGCATCATCTATCTTGTCTGCTGCCGTAGCTTCGCCCAAGGCATAACGCAACATCATGGACGCAGATGAGATAGTTGCTAGTGGGTTAGCAATACCCTGTCCTGCGATATCTGGCGCAGATCCGTGAATAGGCTCAAAAAGCCCCACACCCTTACCTGTACTCGCACTTGGAAGCAAGCCGATAGAACCAGAGAGCATCGAAGCAGCATCAGACAAGATATCACCAAAGATATTTCCTGTCAAAATCACATCAAACTGTTTAGGGTCACGGATAAGTTGCATCGCAGCATTATCCACATACATATGAGAAAGCTCTACTTCTGGATACTCTTTTGCTACCTCTTGGACTAT
>JALSSQ010000006.1 GCA_026984165.1 Sulfurovum sp. | reverse complement strand
TGAACTAGCAAAAACTGAAAAATTTACAGATAAAGTCTGTGAAAGCAAAGGGTGGGTTTACGGACCCAATGCTGATGTAAATGAAGGTGTCATTATGGGATTAGCTCGCCATAAGATGCTTTTTGGGAAACGTTTTTGCCCCTGTTTTATGGTAGAACCAGATCCACAAAAGGAAGGTAAATTTAGAAGTACAGATGATCGTATCTGTCCTTGTAAACCAGCTATAGAAAAAGAGATACCTGAAACAGGTATTTGTCATTGTCAAATTTTTTGTACGCCAGAGTACAAAGAAGAACAGCTTAAAAAAATGGCAGATCAACAAAAAAAAGGGCTCGAAAAAGTAAGCATAAAAGAAAACTAGAAGAATTATTTACTATAATACGCGATTATTTAATGTCATTGGAGGCAGATATGCAACAATTATTGGAAAAAAGAGACATTGATTCTCAAGAACTAGAAACCCTTTTGCAGGCTAGAAAAGAAGGTAAAGTTGATTTTATACTCGTAGATGTGAGAGAAGAGATGGAATATCAAATGGGACACATTAAAGGTGTGGATATGCTAAAACCTACTACATCATTTCAGCAGTGGAGTGAAGAGTTATTTAAAAACACGCAAGATAAAACAGTGATATTTACTTGCCGTACAGGTAGTAGAAGTGGGCAGGTAGCAAGTATTTTTGCTCAAAATGGTCATAAAAGTACTATAAATCATTATGGTGGTATTATGTCATATCGTGGAGAGATTGAAAAGTAAAAGTTTATTCTTCTCTCCTTGAGATTAGTGTATGACTAATCTCAACTTAATATCTAGGCTTACTAAAAGCACAATCTCTCTATAATACAACAATTAAAATTAAAATGAATGAGTACAATATGAATGTAGTTGATCTTCTGCTGAAACTTTTAAGTTTCCAATCTTTAACCCCTGATGATGCAGGTTCTTTAAAATTTATAGAGGAGTATCTTGATGACTATGAGGCAGTGTATGTCAATAAAGAGGGGGTAAAAAACCTTTTCTTGTCTAAAAGATTTGGCGATGGTGTGCATCTTTGTTTTGCTGGACATGTAGATGTAGTACCTGCGGGTGATAACTGGGATACCAATCCATTTGTGCCTATCATCAAAGAGGGTAAGATCTATGCCAGAGGTACGCAGGATATGAAGTCTGGTGTGGCAGCTTTTGTGCAGGCATGCAAAGAGACTGAAGTGTTTGATGGTACACTCTCTTTACTGCTTACCTCTGATGAAGAGGGAGAGGGAACCTATGGCACAATAGTCATGCTTGAGCATTTAAAAGAGCAGGGGCTATTGCCAGATTATTGTGTGGTTGCGGAGCCTACTTGCGAAAAAACTTTTGGAGATGCCATTAAGATAGGTCGCCGTGGTTCTATTAATGGATATCTTACTATTCAGGGAAAACAAGGGCATGCAGCTTACCCTGAAAAAGCTATTAACCCAGTACATCAGATAGCGCCAATACTTGATAAAATTGCAGGGATTCATCTGGACAATGGGGATGATGATTTTGCCCCAAGTCAAATGGTCATTACTGATATACGTGGTGGCATGGAGGTGACCAATGTGACACCAGGAAGCCTTAAATTGATGTTTAATGTACGTAATTCCACAAAAACCACACAAGAAGATATTAGACTACATATTGAGAAATGTTTTGAAGGACTTGATTATCATTTGGAATTGACACAAGGCTCTTACCCCTTTGTAACCACAAGAGACTCCAAAATTGTCACGAAATTGATACAGAGCATAGAAGATGTCACAGGCATAAAAGCCAAACTTTCTACAGCAGGGGGTACAAGCGATGCACGACATATGGGTGCTTTTGGTATTGATGTGGTAGAGTTTGGTGTCATCAATGACACCATTCATGCTCCCAATGAATGTACCTCTATTGAAGAGGTCGAAAAATTGTATGAAGTCTTTTGGAATATGGTTCAACATTTTAACCAAGGATAACAAAGATGATAAAAATAGCAATCTCAATATGGATACTCTCTACAGCACTGTTTGCATTGGAGTGGTCAAAAAATATAGATACAGCAATAGCTACAGCACAAAAAGAGCATAAAAACATGATGGTTATGGTCGAAGCAGAGTATTGTCGTTGGTGCAAAAAGATGAAAGGGCGTACACTTTCGGATGAACGTATAGAAAAAAGGTTGGAAAACTATGTCATTGTGAAAGTGATGCGAAACGATACATCCGCAATGAAAAAACTTCCTCGCGTTGAGGGTGTACCTACTATTTTCTTTATGAAACCAAACAAAGCTGTTATTCAGCAAGTGCTAGGTTATGAAGATGTGACTGATTTTAATGCAACACTGAATGATGTAGAGAAAAAAAGAGATTAAGTCTTGCATGTATAAACGTCCTCATTTTAAAGAGTATGTATTGGCACGCCTTATTAGTATGGCGGTATTGCTCTTTGTTCTCTTTTGGGTACTTGCAACAGTGTTGATTGACAATAGAGATACGTTGTTTCTTTTTCTTGGATTGTTGGCTTTGGCTTTAGCCCTTTTTGTTTATGCTGTAGGTCGTGGGGCTAAACGTATGGAAAAAGAGCTTCGTATTATTGCTGCGTATTTGCAATCTATGGATAAAATTGAAAAAATAGATTATAAAACCCATTTTTTTACACAAGAGCTAGAAGAGATTAATCAAAATCTTATTAAAGTATTGAAAAAATCAAAAAAAAGAGAAGATGTAAAACAGCGCTATAATGCCAAACTGAAACTCAAAAACCGTCAACGTGCCGATATGCTTTCTGCCATTGCACATGAATTTAGAAATCCCATTGCTTCTATTATGGGATATGCACAGACACTTGAAGATGATAAAGATATCCCTCCTGCATTACAAGAAAAATTTTTAAATAAAATTTATAACAATGGTCTCAAAATAGAGGCTTTGCTTAGTAGATTGGTATTGTGGAACAAGTTTGAAAGCGGCGAAGCTACCCTTCATCCCAGCAGTTTTGATATCTATCAACTTATCGTTGAGGTAAAGAGGTCGCTACTGGACAAATATACCAACAGAGAGATACGCATCGAGGCAGAAAGCACGATTGTCAAAGCTGACCGAACACTTTTGGAAGTGGTACTTAAAAACCTGATAGAAAATGCTTTGAAATATTCAAAAGATGAAGTCACTGTCTCTTTAAAAGATGGCAAAATTTCTGTCAAAGATAAAGGGGCAGGCATTTCAGAGCGTGACATTGGCAAAGTGACAAAAAAGTTTTACCGCTCTGGTACACACTCTTGGGACAACTCTATGGGTCTAGGACTTTCTATCGTGAAAAGTATTCTCTCTTTGCATGGAAGCAAATTAGAAATAGAAAGTAAAGAAAACAAAGGTTCAACTTTTTCTTTTTCTCTTTCTCTTTAAAGATGCTTCTTAGGCATCTGTAGTATAGATCAGTTTCTCACTTACTTCATTCTCTTTTATCTCTACATAACGCATTGGATATTCGTCAAGGTCTAGTGGACGTATGAATCCTCTGGTTGTGATGGTTTTGACTTTGTTTATCATTTTTATGTTGTCAATATGTTTGTGTCCAGAAAGCGTGACAAGTAAGTTAGGATAGTCAAAAAGTGCTTTGATGGTTTCTTCGCCATTTCCTAGTACATATTTATGTATATCTTTGGCTTCTGTACCACACCAGTAGTTGGTGTAAGGGTGGTGGTTAAGTATGAGGGTTGGTTTGCCAAGGTCTAGCATCTTTTTGGCAAATGCGAGTGTCTCTTTGCTAAATTCGCCATTGTTCGCATTTTCTATACAGCTGTCAAGTCCTAAAATAAGGTGTCCGTTTATCTCCACAGCCCAATCTTTGCCTTCTACTGTCATGCCTTTGTAGGACATAAAGAGCTTTTTAAACTCCTCTAGGTGTATGCGGTTGTCATTGGCAGGAGAGGACTCTTTGTTTCCACGTACATGATAGACAGGGCAGTGGAGTTTTTCTACTATCTCTTTATAGACAAGGGCATCTGAGTCAGCTTTCATGTTGTTGTTAAAGTTGTCTCCACCAAAGAGTACACAGTCTAGGTCTGTGTAGTGTGTGTTGAGGTAGGCTACAGCCATTTTGAGGGCTTCTACACTGTCGGGATTTCCCATATCCATATGGGCATCTGTGATGTGAACAAGCTTGAGTGAGCTAGGTTGTTTGGCCTCTGTTTTACTCTCATTTGCTACAAGGGGCATCGCAGCCAAAGCAGCAGCCCCTTTAAAAAAGTTTCTTCTTGTTAGTTTTTTCATGATTTCTCCTGATTTGAATTAAATTATTTATCATTGACGGGGATATATGCATACCCCTCATTTTGTTTGTCTATGAGTCCTATGGTCGAATTGGGAATTATTTTAACGTAACTCACTATATCCTTTGCTTTAAGCCCATGCTTTGACATACCTGCTCCACACATAAGAAACTCTACATCATAGGTGTCATGCATGGTTTTGATACGCTTTTTAAGGCTATCATAGTCAGCAAGCAGTGTCTTGTCTGTTTTGTACTCTGTTTTGCTTGGGTTTACTGTAAAATACCGATATGCTCCACCATGGATGACCACTGTGACATCCAGCTCTTTGAGCTTGCTTTCATAGTAGGCTTTGTTTGCCACGATGGCTTTGAGTATTTTACGTTCAAAGGCTTTTTGATTGGCAGTCGTGAGGTCATAGACGACTTTAGCAGAGGTGTTTTCGGCTAAGAGCAGGGTGAAAGAGGTTAAGAGGAGTAAAAGTATCTTTTGCATGATGTATCCTTTTTCTTTATGGTAGCGTAGAAGTGTAAACTAATGGTAAAAGTTTTTAATGATTTCTTTTTTAACCTTTTTAAACTCCCCATCATCACACCCTTCCAACCGATAAATCAATCGCGTAAGCCCTCTATCTTTCCCTATATAAGGAGCAATTTTTTTAAGCAATTCTTCTTTATTTTTACATCTTTTGAGTTGTTTGATAAAGATTATTTTAGTATCTAAATATGCCAGCCTATCTAGCACCCAAAGACCATAACACACAATACCAATGAGGAGTAAAACAAATAGCCACAAAAGAGAATGAGATGTTTTGTTTCCCGATATGTGTATGTCATAGCTAGGCGTACTCGTAAGCATCACCGTCTTACTCTTTTGGTTAAAATATTTCAGCACGATGGGTGGTATGGTGTAGTCTTGGTTGGCTAGGATGCTGAAGGTTTTGCTGTATGGGCTTGTGCTTTTTTCGTAGATGGTGGTGTGGGGGATGTGTAGGGTGAGGAGGTCTAGGGTTTCTAGGTTTCCTTCACCTATGAGTGCAATGCTAAACTGTACTGGTGAGCTTTGGGTGCTTTGATTCTTGTCTAGGCTTGCTTGCAGGGTGTAGTCACCTGTAACTTGTATGCCTTGAGGGAGTGGACTTACATTTAGTGTGAGGGTTTGGGTGGAGATGTCTTGTTTTTGTAGGTAGTGGTTTTTATTATATTTTTTATTATATTTTAGTGGGATGAACTCTATATGGGCTTTGAGTGGATGTAGGGTCAATGTGCCTGCTTTTTTGGCTATGAGGGTGTAGTGCTGTGTGACTAGCCATGTACTGTTGGTTTCTTGGGTTTCGTTCTCATCTACTAGGGCGATGTTGAAGTTCTCGTAGTCTGGTTCTGCTAGATCGTACTCTTCTAGGTTGTCGTAGCGAAAGTGTATAGTCAGATGGATGGTTTCGCCCACCATAGGCTTGGCATTGTCCACTTCCATCGTAAAGCTATAGCCAAAGAGTAGTGGGGTGACAAGCGTGAAAATAAGACTTAT
>JALSSQ010000005.1 GCA_026984165.1 Sulfurovum sp. | reverse complement strand
TCACCATATTCCTGAAGTAATACAAGTGCAACATCATATTTGCTGGTATCAATATCATTCATAAAAGTCAAGGCAACCCGTTCAGCACCGCCCCCAGTTAATGTAGAGAGTACAAAAAGAATTTTCTTTTTCATCTATATACCTTATAACCTGCCATTATCAATACAAAAAGCGGATAGTAAACCATTGCTTTATCATATCTTGGGAGTATCTGTTTTGACATTACTTTAGTAATAGTATATAATCTAGTACCACTGCCCCCTGCTAAAATAATCCCTTTCATTTTCACTCCTTATAGTGTATAAAATTCTTTATACCACTTGATAAACTTTTCTACACCTACATCTAACGATGTATTCGGTTTATAGTTAAAATTTTCTGTAAGTTCTGTAGTGTCCGCATAGGTTGATTCAACATCACCTGGTTGCATTGGAAGCATCTCTTTCTCTGCTACTTTTCCTAATGTCTTTTCAATTGTTGTTATAAATTCCATTAAATCCACAGGAGCATTATTTCCAATATTATAAATATGATAAGGTGCTGATGAACTTTGTATTTCAGGATCTTCTGCATTCCATTTAGTATTTTTTTCTGCTGGATTATCTATCACTTTTATTAACCCTTCCACAATATCATCAATATATGTAAAATCTCGACTCATTTTCCCATAATTAAAGACTTTTATCGCTCTATCATTAAGTATTGCATCTGTAAAAAGCATAGGTGCCATATCTGGTCTGCCCCAAGGACCATACACAGTAAAAAAACGTAATCCTGTAGTACGAATACCATAAAGATGACTATAGGTATGTGCAAGCATTTCATTGGACTTCTTTGTAGCAGCATACACACTTACTTGATGTTCTGTTTTATCTGATGTTCTAAAGGGCTGAGATTTGTTAAGTCCATACACAGAAGAACTAGATGCATATGCAAGATTAGACACATTATGATTCCTGCACCCTTCAAGGATATTTAAAAAACCAAGCACATTACTTTCTATATATGCATAAGGATTTTCAAGTGAATAACGAACTCCTGCCTGAGCCGCAAGATTACATACTGCATCAAATTGTTCCTCTTTAAAAAGCTTATCCATACCTTCTTTATTCGAAAGATCCAGTTTTAAGAAAGTATGTTTGGGGAAGATGCTAGATCTAACTGCAATATTTTCTTTAATCTCATCTTTAGAAATTCCCAAATCTTTCAAACGTCCAAACTTCAAATTCACATCATAATAATCATTGATATTATCAATCCCTACTACTTCATCTCCACGTTCAAGTAGTTTTTTTGCAAGATGATAGCCAATAAATCCTGCCGTACCTGTTACTAAAATTTTCATTAATTAATCACTCCCAAATAAATCACGTGTATATACTTTTTCTTTCACATCCTGAAAAATATCATCATACCTATTTGCCACTATCACATCTGACATTTCCTTAAATGTATCTAAATCTCGAATAACCCTAGAATTAAAGAAATGCTCTTCTTTTAATGATGGTTCATAAATAACTACTTCTATACCCTTAGCTTTAATCCTTTTCATAATACCTTGAATCGAGGAAGCTCTAAAGTTATCAGAACCACTTTTCATTACAAGTCTATAGACACCAACAATTTTTGGATTTTTATCAATAATACTTTGTGCTATAAAATCTTTCCGTGTACTATTGGCATCTACAATTGCCCCTATAAGGTTATTGGGTACATTTTCATAATTTGCGCGTAACTGTTTTGTATCTTTAGGCAAACAATACCCACCATAGCCAAATGAAGGGTTGTTATAGTGATTACCAATCCTTGGATCCAGCCCTACACCCTCAATAATTTGACGACTATCTAAACCTTGTGCTGCGGCATAAGAATCTAACTCATTAAAATATGCCACACGCATTGCAAGATAAGTATTTGAAAAGAGTTTTACAGCTTCAGCTTCTGTAGGATCAGTAAAAAGAATATCAATATCTTCTTTTATAGCACCATCAGCTAAAAGATTTGCAAAGATCTCTGCCCTTTCAGATTTCTCTCCTACAATAATTCGTGAAGGATAAAGATTGTCATATAAAGCTTTCCCTTCACGTAAAAATTCTGGAGAAAACATAATGTTTTCACATTCTAATTCTTTTTTAATTTGTTCCGTATATCCAACAGGTACTGTTGATTTAATCACCATAGTTGCATTTGGGTTAATACGCATCACATCTTTTATCACCGATTCAACAGAACTTGTATCAAAATAGTTTGTAACAGGATCATAATCAGTAGGTGTAGCAATAATTACATACTCTGCATCCTTATATGCTTCTTCTTTATTTAAAGTTGCTGTGAAATTTAACACCTTATGCTTAAGATACTCTTCTAATTCTCTATCTTCTATAGGCAATATTTTCTTATTGAGCATTTCAATTTTTTCGAGTACTATATCAAGTGCAACAACCTCATTGTGTTGTGCCAATAAGATTCCATTTGAAAGTCCTACATATCCTGTTCCTGCTATCGCAATTTTCATTTTCTTTCATCCTTTATACGTGTCACACCACAGAAATCAAATACAGTTTTGCCAAAGATACGTATACCTTTAAATTCATCATGGGAAACAAGAAAGACTATGATATCTGCATCTTCTATAGCAGTATCAACATCATATAAAACAAATTCATCTGAAACTTCAAGATTTGGCTCAACGGACAAGACATTGTATTTCTGTGCAAGCAACTCTCTTGTTACATAAACAGCTGGTGATTCTCTCAAATCATCGATATTTGGTTTAAATGCCAACCCCATACATGCAATTTTTGCATCTCTTCCTTCTTTATTTTTAAATGTTTGTGCCGCTTGTTTGATTTTCTCTATTGCCCATTCTGTTTTATAGGTATTAACCTCTCTTGCAGTTTTGATTATTTTTGCGTCTTCTCCTCCTGCATGCACAATAAACCATGGATCTACAGCAATACAATGTCCTCCTACACCTGTACCAGGCTGCAATATATTCACCCTGGGGTGACGATTTGCCAATCCAATCAACTCCCAAACATCTATATCAAATTTATCACAAAGTATAGAAAGCTCATTAGCAAATGCAATATTCACATCCCTGTAACTGTTTTCCGTTAATTTTGCCATTTCAGCTGTTTTAGCATCTGTCTGCAAAATATTTCCACTCACAAAAGTTGCATAAAAAGCCGCTGTCTCTTTTGTCGCTTTTTCATTAATTCCACCCACGATACGATCATTTTCTACCAATTCACGCATAATCTGTCCAGGCAAAACCCTTTCTGGACAATGTGCAATATGCACATGACTTATATCTACACCTTTTTCCTCAAGAACCTGTGCTATTTTATCTGTTGTACCTACTGGTGATGTAGACTCAAGAATAACTATATTACCTGCTTGAACATATGGGGCTATTGCTTCTGTCGCAGAGACTACATAATCTATATTTGGTACAAAACCATCATGAAAAGGTGTAGGTACAGCAATAATAAAAACATCTGATGCTTTGGGTTTAATATCTGCTACCAAGTTTCCTGAATTTACTGCTGATCTTACAAAGGTATCCAAATCTGGTTCAACAATGTGAATCTTTCCCTGATTAATGGTATCAACTGTACTTTGTACAACATCCACTCCATGTACATGATACTGTCTATTTGCTAAGAGTGCAGCTGTTGGAAGACCAATATAACCCAACCCTACTACACATACTGTTTTTGCTTGCATTATTTCTCCTTTATCAATATATCAATGATTTTTTTGCATGCCTGCCCATCACCATAAGGGTTATGTGCCTTACTCATCATTTCATACGCTACTTTATCATTGAGCAGTCTATCTACTTCACGGACAATATTTTGTGTATTTGCACCTACAAGCTTAACCGTACCGGCATCTACTGCCTCTGGCCGCTCTGTTGTATCTCTCATCACCAATACTGGCTTTCCTAAGCTTGGTGCTTCTTCTTGTATGCCTCCACTATCTGTTAAAATAAGATAGGATTTACTCATAAGATAGACAAAAGGCTCATAGTCAAGTGGTTCAATCAAATAAACATTACTAATGTCTGAAAGTATCTCCATTACAGGTTGTTGCACATTGGGATTAAGATGCACAGGATAGACAAAGTGCACATCAGGATGTTTCTGTGCAAGGGTTTTGATGCCACTGCACATATCTAAAAAACCTTGTCCAAAGTTTTCTCGTCTATGTCCTGTAATCAATACAATTCTATCTGCCTCTCCAAAGGCAGAAAAAGAAGATTTTATCTTTTGTGATAATGATTCTTTTAAAGAGTGTGTTGTTTCAATCTTTCTTAAAACCCACAACAGTGCATCAATAACAGTATTGCCTGTAATATAAATATTTTTCTGATTAATACCTTCTGCCAAAAGATTACTGGCGCTTGTTTGTGTAGGTGCAAAATGATACTGCGTTATAGCACCAGTAAGCTTACGATTGGCTTCTTCGGGCCAAGGGCTGTAAATATCACCTGTACGCAATCCTGCTTCAACATGCCCTACAGGTATTTTCTGATAAAAAGCACTCAATGCTGTAGCAATAGTTGTTGTCGTATCTCCATGCACCAAAACAATGTCCGGACTATAAGATTCCAGTATTTCTCTCATGCCCAAAAGTATCTTGCTTGTTACATCATAAAGATCTTGTCCTGCTTGCATAATATCCAAATCAAAATCGGGTGTAATATCAAATATATCCAATACCTGATCAAGCATCTGTCTATGTTGTGCTGTAACACATACTTTACTTTCAATATAATCTTGATGTTCTTGTAGAGCAATCACAAGTGGTGCCATTTTTATCGCTTCTGGTCTTGTACCAAAAACTATTAATATTTTTTTCAATCTCTTCTTCCCTCTATGTTAAATTCTATTATGTAAAGATGTATTATAGTCAAAAAAAGTCAAAAAAAGTCAAAAACTTTTGTTTTTGACTTTAGTAAGTAATTATTCTTCTATAAGCTTAAGCCAACCTAAATATGCCCATTTATATTGACTTCCTTGAGGAATCGTAATATCCAACGAAATCGTACCGTTGTTATCTGGTTGCACATGCTCAAATTTCAAACTTCTGTCATTGGCATCATCACTGTTAAACTGGGCATTTTGAGAAATGCTTCCTGTAAGATTATAGTTACCTGTTCTACTTATGTCTTGTGTATTGCTATTATTATCTAATACACGTATTGCACCTAGTTCTATAGTATATCTTTTAACATCTTCTAATCCACTAAAGCGTAATTTTCCTTCAGTACTATTACCCACTGCAGGACCAATAAACCACGATCCTTTAGTAAGCATCTCTACAGGCACGATATCACTGCTTTGGGCAGAGTAATTGTTTCCATTGAGTCCTGAAAACATTTGTTCAACCTGCATCGTAATGTTACTTGAACTACCATCTTTATTGAGCATTGATGTCAAGGATTGATTTGTTTTTACAAAGTTAACTGTTGTTCCATTAAGTACTTTTGTTGTACTTTCGTCTTTAAATGCTATCCAAACCTCTTGTTTATTGGCTCCAGTAGGTATGGCAAGATGAAGGTTCATTGTCGCTAAACCTTTATTGATATTTTCTACAGTTTTATGCTCATAGCTGCTTCCTGCATCAGAAAACTCTTCTAGGGTCATTTTATCAAACACATTTTGTCCACCAATAGCTGAGAAAATATAATTAACAACTCTTCTGCCGCCACTCTCATTAAAATGAATATTATCTTTATAATAATAATCATTACGATTTCCACCATTGGGCTGTGTAGAATAATAATCATTAGAATC
>JALSSQ010000004.1 GCA_026984165.1 Sulfurovum sp. | reverse complement strand
ACAACATATTGATATAATATCGAAATAAAAGGAAATCACCTATGACTATACGTAATAGACTTAAACTGATTGGACTTGTACCAATTACTCTACTCATCATACTTTCAAGTTATTTCTTTATCACTTCATATCTTAACTTTGAAAAAGCCAATGCGCTCAAAACTGTGCTTGCCAATAATGCAAAACTATCATCTGCACTTATAGAAGTTGGGAAAGAGCATGGACTTACTGCCATGTATATAGGAAGTGAAAAAAAAGCTTTTTATGATTCACTAAAACAACAACGTATCAATACTGATAAAATATTAAAACAAGCTAAAAATACATTACAAATCAAGGATACAAGTTATATACCTATTCTACTTAAACTTCTGGGAGCAGATAATAGTATCAACACAATACAATACCAAAAATTTCTTACCAACTTAAAAAAACTTCCTCATATACGCACAGAGGTAGATGCAGGCAATGCTGATTTTAAAAAAGTATTCTTTGATGGATATGTCAAAACACTCTCTACACCTATATTAAATAATCTTCTACAAATTGACAATTTTACACTAAATACACAAATCTCTTCTCTTATTGCGACTCTGTCTCAGCTTTATATAGCTAAAGAAAATAGTGGATTAGAAAGAGGATTTGTTTCTTATTATATGACTAAAAAAGCCTCAATGGCATTTGATGAAATTGCCCTATGGGGCAACTATAAAACAAAAGCGAATATCTTTGATATAAAACAAATAAAAAACCCTAAACTATACCAACAACTCAATAAACTCTTTAAAAATACAGAAAATGCAAATATGCTAACAGACTTAGCAGAAACATCTTCAGCCATCCTAACAGATGTAGATAATGGGGATTATGCTGAAGAAGCAATGGATTGGTTTGCGTTACAGACACAAAAAATTTCACTTCTTTCCAAAGCAGAGCTTATCATCTCCAATGCACTATGGAAAAAAAATGATATTTATCTACAAAAGCAACTTCTTCTACTTGGTATAGCAGCAGCTATTTGGTTGCTCAGTTTTATCTTAGCATATCTTGGGTACACCACAACAAGAGATATTACTAGAAATGTTCAAGAACTTGAAGACGTACTTAATAAAGCGGTGGAAGAGATAAAAAATTCTGACGAGTATTTAACTTCAGATACAACAAATATTGAAAACATTGATCTTGATACCCATGAAGGAACCAAAGAGGCCTACAAATTCTTGGAAGCACTAGTAGAGACAGCCAAAGAAGATAAAAAAATTGCACTACAGGCTAATGAAGCAAAATCTCTTTTCCTTGCCAATATGTCTCATGAAATACGTACACCACTCAATGGTATTGTTGGATTTACTGAAATCCTAAGAAGTACAGAACTTACACAAGAACAAGAAGAATTCCTTGCAATTATTGATAAAAGTTCAGAAAACCTTCTAAGTATTATCAATAACATTCTTGACTTGTCAAAAATTGAAAGTAATAAAATAGAAATTGAAAATGTTGTATTTGATGCAGCCGAAGAGTTTGAATCTGCTGTAGAAACTTATGCCGTAGGTGCAGCAGAGAAAAATATTGATCTTAATTATTATATGGATCCAACCATTGCCACCAAACTCAAAGGAGATCCAACAAGAATTAAAGAAATTCTCATTAATCTTCTCTCCAATGCCATCAAATTTACAAGTTATGGAGGAGAAATTAACCTTACCATCAAAAAAACCCATAACGAAGGTGATTTAAATCCAAAAATAACATTTACTGTTCAAGATAATGGTATTGGCATGACAAAAGACCAGCAGTCACGCATTTTTGAAGCATTTTCTCAAGCTGATGTCTCTGTTACACGTAAATATGGTGGTACAGGTCTTGGTCTTACTATTTCTAGTCAGTTTGTTGAGCTGATGGGTGGAGAGCTTCAATTAGAAAGTGCAAAAGATCAAGGTACAACATTTTTCTTCTCTTTGCCTCTTGAAGAAATTATATCCAATGAAGCAAACTATATTCATGCATTTAACGATATGACTTTAGGCAAGTATGAGCAAGATATTCCAACAAAACTTGATAACTATTTGGAAAATTATTTTAAATATTTCGGTCCAATGGTAAAACATTTTGAATCTGTTGGAGAATTGAAAGAACTTGTTGATAATAATATCTGTAAAAACTACTGGATAGATATTGATAAAGCAAAACAAAACATTTTAGATGCCATTAGCAATATGGACAAATCAAAATTGATTATTCTTGCAAATGTAACTAGCCGTTCAGTCATAGAAAAGATGAATATCAATCAAGACAATGTAATTTATAAGCCAGTTACACTAAGTAAACTAAAAACAGTCCTTCTTAATACTGCCGAGACTACATCTCAACTAGCTGAAGAAGCCCTTCCTACACATGCTACAAAATTTGATGCAAAAGTATTAGTTACTGAAGACAATATTATTAACCAAAAACTTATCAAACGTATTTTGGAAGAACATGGTATTACTGTTGACCTTGCAAACAATGGTCTTGAATCTTTTGAAAAACGACGTGCGAATGAGTATGACCTTCTCTTTATGGATATCCAAATGCCTGTTATGGATGGGATTGAAGCAACACATGAAATATTAGATTATGAAGCAGATGAAGAGGTGCCTCATGTTCCTATTATTGCATTGACTGCTAATGCGCTCAAGGGAGATAGAGAACGCTTCTTGGCAGAAGGTATGGATGAATATATTACCAAACCTATCGAAACAGCAGAACTCTTATATGTTTTAAATAAATTTTTGTCAAATAAATCAAATCTAACACTTATAGAAAATAAGAAAGAATATTCTGAAACAAAACCTGAAAATAAAACAGAAACCCCTGCACCTTCAACAACGGATATAAACAAATCTGATACACAAACAATACATCACATCGATACTTTAGATGAGGATACAGACATTATAAATATACAAGATCCTCTATCTGTAACAACAGAAGACTCTCCAAAAACAGAGCACCTATCCAAAAGCAAAAAAATACTCATTGCTAAAAAATTCTTACTTGAAAAACGCATACTCATAAAAGTAATGGAAAACTTAAATCATTCTTATGAAACATTAGAATCACTAGAAAATTTTGAAGATGCACTGGCTTCTGGAAATTATGATATTATCTTTGCAGACACTGAACTTCTAACAAATAATATAAGTCAAATGTATGATAATCTTGATATAATCACTACAAGAAAAACGAAAGAAGAGATAGAAGATCTCATTCGTAAACGAAGAGGATAGGCTAAATGGCATTACGAGTACTCATAGTTGATGATGACTTTATTAACAGAAAATTATTACAAACATTTTTAAAAAAGAATACAAATGTTATCGATATTCAAGAAGCAGAAAATGGTTCTGATGCATTAGATAAACTGAAAAAAGATGAAAGTATTAATCTCATATTGCTCGATATTATGATGCCTATTGTTGATGGCGTTGAGTTTCTTAAAATATTTAGATCAGATATGAAAAATGCACACATCCCTGTAATTGTTCTCTCTACAGATGACACACGTAAAACAGAAATTTTTGACAATGGTGCCAATGATTTTATTAGAAAACCTATCAAAGAAGACGACCTCTTAAATAAAATGGCACAATGGTCATAAGAATTAGGAATTAGGAACTTTGACACGTTCTTTTGGACGTGTCAAGTTATTTTATGAAGATCTCTTTGAGTACTTCCTCTACGTGTGATACCCCAATAATTTTGATATTGTCTTTCACTTCACTTGGGATCTCTTCTAAGTCGCGTTCTACATTTTTTACTGGAATAAGTGCCTTTTTTACCCCTGCTTTATAGGCAGCTATGAGCTTCTCCTTGAGTCCACCAATAGGCAATACTTTACCTGTAAGTGTCACTTCTCCTGTCATCGCTACTTCATTGTTGATCTTTTGATCACTTAATATAGAGGCAATAGCAGAAACCATAGCAATCCCTGCACTAGGTCCATCTTTAGGTGTGGCACCTTCAGGTACATGTATGTGTAAATCATAGCGTTTATATACTTCTGAAGCATCAACTGCTATCTTCTCTTCTCTCTCTTTTGCCGAAAGAGGAATCACAGAAGATGGTATCTTTAGTGTACCACTGTCTATCAGTTTTTTCACTACAGAATGCGCTATACGTACAGACTCTTTCATTACATCACCAAGACTTCCTGTCAATTGTAACGCACCCTTTCCTTTTATTTTAATGGCCTCAATGGTAAGCACATCCCCACCTACTGCTGTCCAGGCAAGCCCATTGACCACCCCTATTTGTGGCTTAGCATGTACTGTTGAAATTTCAAATACTTTTTTATCGGTAAATTTTTCTAAATTTTTCTTTGTTACAATAATGCTCTTTTTATTATTTTCCAAAAGTTTTCTTGCAGATTTCCGCATAAGCCCTGCTATACGTCGTCTTAAATTTCTCACTCCTGCTTCTCGTGTATATTCATCTATCAACAACTTTAACGCTTTGTCTGAAATAGTAAATTCTCTGCGCTTTAAAGCATGTTTTTTAAGCTCTTGTGGGATAAGATAACGTTTGGCTATTTCGAACTTTTCTTTTGGAGTATACGAGTTTAATCCTATAAATTCCATCCTGTCTCGCAAAGGTGAAGGTATACGTCCTACATCATTGGCAGTAGCTATAAAAATAGCTTTAGAGAGGTCAATGTTGAAATTCAAATAATAGTCTCTATATTTACTATTTTGCTCAGGATCAAGTATTTCCAATAGTGCTGCAGTAGGATCTCCTCGCATACTACGCCCTACCTTGTCTATCTCATCAAGTACAATCACCGGATCCATTGTTTTTGCTTCTATAAGCCCCTGTACTAAACGTCCTGGCATTGCCCCTACATAGGTACGTCTATGCCCTCGTAGCTCATTAACATCTTCCAACCCACCCAATGCAATACGCACCAGTGGTCTTCCAAGTGCCGTAGCAATTGAGTTTGCCAAAGAAGTTTTACCTACACCTGGAGGTCCAAAAAAACAAAGTATGGCACCAGAGGTCTCTTTTTGTTGAATACCTCTAAGCTCAGCCAATTCACGTACAGAAAAAAATTCTACAATACGCTCTTTTGGTTTTTCTAAAGAATAGTGGTCTTTATCAAGTTCTTCAGAAACTTTGGCAATACTTAAATGCTTTTTTGTTACTTTTCCAAAAGGCAACTCAAAAACCCATTCCAAATAACTCTGAAGTACGTTTGCATCAGCACTTTCAGGATGCATTCTTGCAAAACGATCAAGCTGTTTGCTTATTTCCTTAAAAGCATCCTCTTGGATATGTGGCTTGAGTGCAGCAATTTTTTCTCGAAATTGAGCTATTTCTTCTTCACGTTGTGTATCCATACCCAGCTCTTGCTGTATCTCTTTAAGTTGTTCTTTTAAAAAGTATTCCTTATTGGTCTGTTCAATCTTACTATGTACTTTCGTACGTATCTCACGTTGTACTTTTGCTGCTTCAATCTCAGAAGTTACAACATCAATAAGTGCCAGTAATCTCTTTTCTATATTTGATTCAATATAGAGTGCATATGCCGTATCTTTATCGAGTTTTAACATGGAAGAGACAAGATCAGCAATACGATTTGGTTCATCATTTTCTTCTATAGTTCTCACCAAATCAGCAGGGAAACTACTATTTAATGCTGATAGATTTTTAATTTTATCTCTCAATATATCCATTAGTGCTTCTGCTTTGAGTTGATTGTATCCTTCTGAAGGCACAATATCAATCAAAGCACGATTAAATGCACCATCTTCTTCTTTCACGATTTTGGCACGAGAAAGTCCTTGAAAGAGTATCTTCACT
>JALSSQ010000003.1 GCA_026984165.1 Sulfurovum sp. | reverse complement strand
TTAAAATATATATATTTCTTAATGGGAGATTTTGTGACCCTTGCAGTTTATGGTAAAGAGATTTAAATGAAAATATCAATGTACTTATTCATCAATATCTATCAAAGGGTACTATCTTTAAAAACATCTCTAAAAAACAAATCAAACATATTAAAAGGAACCCAATCACAGGCTAAGAAAATCTCTTGAATAGAGAACGCCTCATGAAGTTTTTCACTAAAAAGAAACTGTATAGGTAAAATTAGCTATGATTTTTTAGATAGATTAATCACATTTTTGATTTAAAGTCAGGAACTATTTTATGGGAGCACAATATGATAGATGATCAATCCACCTATTTGGATGAGGAGGCAACTCAGTTTACTTATTTTGCCCAAGAGGATCATACTGAATTGGGTGCTTATTCGACAATTAAAACAGAAGAGGAAGGATATATTTCTCTTGATCCTGGCACAATATTTTTAGGAAAGTATAAAATACTAAAAGTGTTAGGGAATGGTAATTTCGGCATGATTTATCTACTTGAGGCGAATGATGCAAGCAAAAAACTTTTAGTTGTCAAAGAGTTTTTTCCAAAAGGATATGTCAAGAGAGGTGCAAATGGCGAAATGCTCCTTAAACAAAACTTAACACAAGCAGAACTAAATAATTTTAATTTTATGAAAGAAATTTTTATTGGAGAGGCAAAAAATCTTGTGAAGGTTACTAGTAAGAGTCACACGAATATTGTTACATTTTTTTCTTTAGAGGATAATAAAAATAATACAGTTTATTTTATTATGAATTATGAAGAGGGTGTTTCTCTTAAGGAATATCTAAATAAAAGTGAGAAAGAAAGACTTTCCAATAAGGAGGTTTATCGGATTGCTCTTCCTTTATTGAATGGTTTGGAGCATATACATAAGGCGGGTATATATCATCAGGATATTAAATTAGAGAATATACTTATTAGAGAGGATGGCTCTCCTATACTTTTGGATTTTGGAGCAAGCGTAATATTTTATGATAAAAAGGATGATAAGTATTTTAATGCTGCTACTCCAAAATATGCTGCTATAGAGCAGATTAATGTGGATAAGCCACCAAAGATTAATCAAACAACAGATATATATGCCATGGGTGTCTTATTGTACAGATTAGTTAGTGGTACCTTCCCCCCAAAGTCAAAAGATAGAATGGATGCTATTATTAAAGGAAAGAGGGATCCGTATAAGCCACTTGCTAGACAAAAACATGACGGATATGATACTCGCCTTATAAAATCCATAGATAAAGCTTTGCAGTTGTCACAAGACGATAGATTTCAGAGTGCATCTGAATTTTCAGATGCACTTAGAAATAAAAAAAAGATCTTAATATATTTAATGCCGGTATTTGTATTTGTGGCTTTGATGATATATTTTTTATCTCCTACACAGACAGGTAGATTAAAACTTGATATTTCAACTGATGGATATGAGGTCTACATCGATGGGGAAAAGAGACTGCTAGAAAGAGACAAGACCATTGCCCTCAATGAAGGGGAACATAAGGTTGCTATCGTAAAAAATGGATATGTGCCATTTGAGAAGAGTGTAAAAATAGGGCATGGTGATATAGCCAATATATCTGTGGATATGATGCCTGTAGAACACATTGCATCTATAGAGACAAATATAGGTCATGCATCTGTAATAGTGAATGGGAGAATACTAAATAACAATAAGTTTAAAGCCAGATACGGAGAAAAATATACTATTAGTATTGCTGCCGATGGGTATAGTACGATTAGAGAGAGGTTGAACTATAAAGATCTATATAAAAGTAAATTTAAACTTTATTTTAATATGCTTGTGGATAGGGTAAACGTAGATATAAATATAGCTATACCTTTGAAAATAGGGGTAACACATATCAAAATCAATGGGGTACCTATTCGAGGACATGTATTTCTGGCAAGGAAAGATAAGGAGTATAATATAGATATATTTAACCCATACTATGAACCTTTAAAAATAACAAAAACATTTAGTGAACTTTATAATAACACCATACTCAATATATCTTTGGTGCAAGGAGTGGGCAAAATAAATCTTAATATAGAACCAGATGGTGCTAAAGTTATATTGTTTAAAGTAGTAGACGGGGAAGATATTCAGATTAATAAAAAAGCAATTTATGCACAAAAGGGTAGCGTGGTAGATGTAAGTTCATCAGATAAAATGTATATTATAGCAACAAAAGAAGGATATGATACAATACGAACAAGACTATTTTCAGTTAAAAATGGGGAGACAGTTTTAAAACAGATACACTTGACTAAAACAAAAAAAGGCACCATAGATACACTTATGCAAGTGGGCAAGGCGCCTCTTGAAGGTGAATTTTTAGCGGTTAAAGGTCAATATTTTAGTATAGCTAAATTTGAAACTACATATAAGCAGTTTGCACGATTTATGAATGGTTCAAAAGAGGGTAGAGCAAACAGAGATACAAATGGAAATAAACTGTATGGAAATAAAATATTTAAATATATTGTACTGGGTCAAGATGGGTATATACCAAGAAGGGGCTATAGAGACTATCCTGTAGGATATGTTACATGGTATGGGGCGAAAGCATACATAGCATGGCTTAATAAAATAACGGGAAAAAAATATCTATTGCCCTCAAACGAACAATGGACCAAGGCAGCATCTGAAGGTTTTGAAAAAAATATGTTGGATTTAGAGAGCAACTATAATACTGGCACCCCCTTAAAAGTAGGAACAAAAAAGGCAAATAAGCAAGGCGTATATGATCTGTTTGGTAATGTGTTTGAGTGGACATCAACATCTTCGGGCAAGGAAAAACATATTATTAAAGGAGGGTCATTTAGAAGTAAATATGGTTTTTTGTCTCCCGAGAAGAGTGGTGTAGAATATAATCAAAATGAAAACAGGGCAGATCTTGGATTCAGGGTTATGTTAATGCACCAGACCCAATAAGAGATTAATGATGATAACTACTGAGAGATCTATGTCAATAAAGTTATGTGAAGGCGGCTCCTTAATGTTTTCAGTCATAGGAAATGCACTTTATCTGAAGGGAGGGATGGTATATAGAGGTGATCAAGTATATATGGATATGCCCGAAGTCTCATATAAAGTACTTGAATATATCGGGCTAGATCAGTTTGAGGATATGAAAAAATATTATTTCTATTTGTCACATTCTGATATTGTTGATAGATTTCAGTTTAAATGCGTGAACAAGCCTATAGAACTTGAAAAAGATATTTTCTTTTTAATCAGTATAGAGAATATAGAGGGAGCCGTTTTGCTTGCACAGTTGGAGGTAGATTATTTAGAGGCATCAATCAATAAGATAAAAACCATATCAGTCCCTAAGAATATTTTTAAGATATCAAAAAACGAACTCAGTACTGAATGCTCTCCTAGGGTATATTTTAAAAAAAATTTTATGTTTCAGGCTGATAGAGAAAGAATATCAAAAATGCTTATGCATCTCTCTAGAGAGTTTTATAGAGTTGCTTTACTGAAAAATGTGCCGGGATTTAATCTTCCTTCAAGCCTTTTTTTCCAGTTTGCGCAAAAGATAAAAAGTTTTCTTTATACTCCAAAGATATTGTATTTTGAACTTATTGATTATACCAAAATGCTTTGTTGGATAGATATAAATGGCAGAGCAGAAAACATTATCAGTTCAATGCGAGAAGAGATTTTAGGGAACGAAAAAAACCTTAGAACCCATTATTGTATATTTGATTTTGAGAATGAGGATAGCTTTTTTTATCAAGTTTTTAACTATTTTGATTCTTTATCCAATGAGTTAAGTATAGTTTTATCAGAAATAACCCATGATGTGCTTGAAAAAACTGCAGATTCACAGCATAATGAGTTGCCAAATAGTGTAGTTCCCAATATAATTATACCTGATCCTGAAGAAGATGAAAATACACATACAGTTATTATAGACAGAAACGAGCTATGCTTGCAAGTGGGTAGGGGCACACAGAACGGTAATGATATCATCTTAGGAGAGAGTGATAAAACAGTCTCTCGTGTGCATCTCAATATATACCCACATAAAAATGGTGCCTTTATAGAGGATCTTAGCAGCATGGGAACCTATGTGGATGGAGAGAGATTAGAGAAAGGCATAAAAAAGTTTGTTACCATAAGTAGCAAAATAAAACTTGGAAGAAAAGGTTGCACTCTAGATCTCAGTGATTTTAAGATACAGAAGTTTTTGGATAAGAACAAATGAATCAATATTATGTGTTAGAGGATGGATTTCGTATACTTGTTCAAGATGCCTGTGAGAAATGCACTATTCTGTCCACCACCAATGATCTTGTATATAGAGTCGAGGTTTACTGTGAGAAGCAATTGGCAGATGCCATAGAGATATCTATGGATAATTTTAACGCTGGCTTTACAAATAAAATTAGCTTTGATAAACAGTGCAAACAAATTCATCAAAAATTGATGGATAAATATTGTAAAAAAATACCCGAGAATATACTTGAAGAGAAGGACATTATTGTTGATCAGCAAGAGCAAGATGTTCTTTCTAAAAAAAGAGATATTCTTGGTAGATACACGGAGTATTTTTATAAAATTAAAAAATTACTTATCAGAAAAAATATTTTTATAGCTCTATTTATTTTGTTTGTAGTATCTTTGCTGTTATTTTTCCGCCCTATTGCATGTAGTGATTCTTTAATTGATATTTTTGCTGGGCATAAGAATATAATAGATTATTATGAGGATACGGAATATATGTGTCATAAATTAGAACAACGCTGCAGGGTCTTGGCTAATACAAATCTAGATCAAGTATCTGGAGAGGATATAGAACAATGCAGATTATGGTGTAAAAGTGGTATTATCAAGAACAATAGATGCGTAATGTTTTTATCTCTTTTCCCAAGAGAAGAGGATAGTGTAAATATGAATAAAATACAGAAAATGCCAACAACAGATACGAGAAAGATTAAAACGACATTATATGAGTTTATCCCGGACAAGAAATTGGAGTTGAAGCTAGGAAAGCATCAAGCTATCAAAGTTGTTAATAGGTCAGATAATGATATTAAGGTAAAGCTCAAACGTCTCGAATTGGACAAAAGTAGGTATGATGAGATTGTCCAATTTGAAGATGGCAATATCGAAATGATTGTAAAACCCCATGCATATAATAGTTTCAGTATCTATCTAGAGCCAACATATTATGAGCAATTTCCAAAAAAGGAGTATAGTGGAAGAATAATCTTTTCTTTGTATCTTAAAAATGGGAAGAGTGAGAGAAAAGTCATACAATTTTTCTTTAAGGTAATATGAACCTGATGTATAAATATTTTTATATTTTCTTTATTTTATATGTTGCAGCACAAGCAGATGTAGTTATTTCTGTTTCTAAAAGTATAGATGATAGCTTAAATAAGTTTCCACTTTCTAACAAGTCATTGGTTTTTAAAGTAGAGGACACTGAAGAGAAAGTATATGAATCGTTTGTCTCGCGCAGAGTAAAAGTGGCCATAATGAGAGAAGATATATTGAAAGAACTTTATCAAAATAGCACAAACCAAAGTACTTATTATATTTTGGGAAAAATTAAAATAAAGTCTATCCTCTGCTATGCAAGCAAACTCAATGAAAATAATGTGAGCAGTGGTATCCCCAGACAGAGAATCTCGGTGGGCTTGCTTGGTAATAGAGGTGCTACTTACTTTAAAAATTTTATTGCAAAAACAGCTCCTATCCAAGAGAAAAATATCTTATCTTTAGATCCATATAGATCGATAGATCGATTTATAAAAGGTGGATTGGATGGAATATTTCTTTTTGCTTCAGATGCTTATGCCAAAAATTTTTCTAATTTTCTAAGTCCATATAGCAGTATTTTAAAGAGATATTTAAGTGAGGATTTAGCAATGCACTGCCCGAAAAAAGAAGCATTGTGTTACTATAATTACTTTTTGATAGCTTCTATCGACATAGGCAAAGGCACTATGTCAAACATTTATGACTCTTCGGACCCATTGATTGACCATGATAATAAGCTCTCTTTTGCCCTAGGTAGCTATTATGTCCCAACAAATATTAAAAAATTACTAGCACCAATGACAAAACAAGAACATGTTGGTAGAATCAGCATGAAACTGTCAGCATATTCAGGTGTAAAAAGCCCCAAATTTGGTCGTGCTCCGTGGATGGATGTAGCTGTTAGAGAGGCAATTATAGGTAAGGGAAAACCGGAGAATGTCTTTCCTATGCTCGATTTATCTTATAAATATATTCGTTTTTCCAAAGGTAAAAGTGGTATTACCACCGCACCAAATGACAACAGAGAAGGGTCTTGGTGTGCTGCCTTTGTATGTTGGTCACTAAATAGGGCAGGATATAAGATTCACAAAAGAGGAAGAATGGCATCCCAATCTTTTAGATACTACAATGGTAAGATATATAAAAAAATAGATCACCCAATCTTTGGTGCTATTACGCTATATACCAAAATAAATAATCCGGCACACGGACATGTAGGATATTTATTTGGGAAAACTCCAAGTGGTAGATTTGTGCTTCTAGGAGGTAATCAGAATAATAGACTTAAATTTTCTTCATACAGTTATAGCTTTGGGAGTTATAGACTTAATGGTTTTTATGTACCAGTAAGCTATAAGATAACAAAAAAAGATAAACTTACGCAAAAGGATGTATACCCGTCTGCACAGTTTCTTAATAAGAAGTACGGGATAATAGGCAAGAAAAAAAGGGGGGGCAGCAATAGCGTGAGATAGCAACTTATTAAATTTTAATAGAATGATAAAATTATAGTCTTCTTTTGTATTCCAATAAAATATTAGAGGCTAGGATAATATGGTTAGGGCATGATTTCCTTGGAGAATTTTTCCTCCATGAGTGGTTACGCTATCTGTTGTTGCCACTGGCACACCATTGATTGACATGGATGAATGACCAGTTACAATAGTGTCCAGTTTCCCATAAGTACAACTACACTTATTACCGACCAATGCTACAGGTGTACCATTTACGGTGCATGAAGCGTTACCTGAAATAATTGGACCACCTGTATGCAAAGGACATGTATGGTTATGACCTACTAAAGCTATTTGTGCCATTATGCGTTATTTCCCCTTTTTATCTAATACTATTATTTCCTATATATAATCTTATACTATTGCTGCCACCATTGATACCTTTGATTTTTCTCCAATCGTCGTTTTCATTTGCATTTTTGAAGCTTGCAACAATTCCAATGTATCTCGTGCCTGAAGGTATTCTAAGCACCTTTGTGATCCTTCCTTTGACGGGTAAAATTATTTTGTTTTCCGACAATATTTCTCCGTTCAACTTAGTTTGTCTTGCTCTCATGAGTTCAGAATAATCCATTTTTCTAAACTTATTATCAGATTCAAGAGCAAAAATGTATAATGCAGTAGGCGTGGTGTTACCTGATGATATGGCATCTATTTTTATTGAGTTTGGAGAAGAGAAACCACCAGCACAACCGCTTAGTAAAAAGATTAAAAAAACTGTAGCTGCGTATAGAAAATGTTTCATGGTACCCTTTCATTTTTTATTAATTATACTCTTTAATTCCTAAATTTAGCGAATGAAGATTTTTTACGTACACCTTTTGTATTTTTTCAAATTCAGATACTTCACCCTCTTGATAATCAAGGTATTTAAATTTATTAACATACGCTTCCCAAGCCAACGCTTTTTTATTAGTAAAACTTTTCTCGAGAAGTTTGCTGTCTTCAAATAACCTATAAAGCGATTTAGGAGAAAATCTTTCTCTGTTGGAACTGGCAATTTCCTTGCCTGTCTTGTATTGTGCTATAATATGTGTATCAATTTCACGGAAAACTGATTTAATATCATAGATTAATGAATGTGGCGTTATTCGCAATATATTCAGAGCGTCATAAGGTGTTTTAGCGTGCTTGATAGCATTACTAGATGAAACAGTATTATTGATAGTTGTTTCCTTCATGTCTTTGGATATTTCAGTAGTAATCTTACTTGTTTCTATGACAGACTCCATAATGGACACTATAAGATCACCTATTGCTGTAACAAGCTTTTCTCTCTCCTTTTTACTCATAGTATCTATATCTATCCCAAGCTTTATGGCAAGTAAAGCAAAAAGCCCATCGCCTTCCACCTCCGTCTTCTGATTTAATGCGGATTTTTTAGGTATATCTTTATTTTGATCTAAGGTTGGTGTTTCTATTTGTGAATAAAGCAAATTATCTTCTGCTTGACCAATATTTTCGCCACCTATATCTAGTAAATTGTCTATCTCCAAAGAAGAGGTAGTGTTATCTGTTATAGTGGGAGCGAAAGAACTATCAAGAAGTGACACAATATCCCTATTTTCTAGAGGTGTTGAACTGATTATATCAAATGCATTGCCATTTTCATTTTCTGTAAAAAAATCATCTGCAACAACAGGGGAGTCAGGTTTGTTATTTATTTGGAGTGGTTTTTGGGAGGAAAAATCTTCTTCTATTATTTTTGCTTTTATGACATAATCCCCAATAACAAAGATTGTCCTTTCGGTTAATTGTGTTGGGATACCTTTTGAGAGTTTTTTTCGAGGGTTTTTAAAATGCATACCGTTTGTGCTAATGTCTGTAATATAATAATGATTATTTTTGTATGTAATCTCTGCATGATAGTTTGATATATGTCTATCAGGGTCATTTAGTGTCCATTTTGCACTTTTGCTTCTGCCTATTTTCCCTCCTCTTTTATCAAAATTTACTTTTTTTTGAAAAATATCTGTCTTTGGGCTATCTATAATCTCTAGAATAAGATTCATATATTTGTCTCCATATGGCTATGAGTAATCTTTATATCATTATTTTCAGTGTTAATTTTAATAATAGATGAAAATTCGTTCTCATTAATCATGCTATCGAGTACTACTTTGGATAGCTTCGGCATTATATTGTTGTTTATGATTAATTCAAGGTTTCTTGCCCCAGTCTCAGTAGTGTTTGATAATAAAACAATGCGTTCAAGAAGTTTATTGTCATATATAAATTCAATATCTTTTTCCTCTAGTTGATTTTTTATTGCAGCTAATTTTAGTTCAGCGATTTTTTTGAGCGCTTTCATGGATAGGTTTTTGTATGGTATAACATTTAACCTGCCAAGTAATGCGGGCTTTAGGTATTTGGAGAGCAATGGTAATATTTTTTTAGATAGTTCTTCTATTGATACCTCTTTGTTTTCTGTGCAGAGCTTTGTGATTTCCTTTGTAGCTAAATTTGATGTCATGATAATTATCGTATTACTAAAGTCTATCTCTCTCCCTTCCCCGTCATTCGCAACCCCCTTATCAAATATTTGATAAAAGAGATTAAGTATATCGGGGTGGGCTTTTTCAATCTCATCAAGAAGAACAACAGAGTAAGGCTTTATCCTTACTGGATCGGTTAATTGACCTCCGTCACCATATCCAACATATCCTGGAGGTGAGCCTATGAGTCTCGAAACAGTATGTTTTTCTTGAAACTCCGTCATATTTATCGTTGTTAAAAAGCGGTCGCCACCAAAAAGATGTTTAGCTATGCTGATAGCCGTCTCCGTTTTCCCTACCCCACTTGGTCCTACTAGTAAAAATACACCTTCTGGTACATTCTCTTTCTTAAGCCCTGCTGTTGATATTTGTAGCAACCTTCCTATATACTCAATGGCCTCATCCTGCCCTATAACATTGCTTTTGAGTAGTTCCGGAAGATCCATTGCGTTCTTAGCCTGTGTTTTTTTCATATTTCCTAGAGGTATGCCTGTCCATGACGATATAACTTCTGCAATTTGTTCTTCCGTAACATGCTCATGGATAGTTAAAGTTTCTCTTTTGAGTTCTTTATATTCCCTATATGCGTATTTTAGCCGTTCTTTGTTATCCGTTTTCTTTAAAGCCTCTATCTCATCCAGCTTTTTTTTCTGCTTCTGCCAAATTTCAGTGTCTCTCTTGAGCGCATCTTCTAACACAGCTATATCATTTTTAATCTCTGCAATTCTTTCCTTATTATCCTTAATGCCCAACTGTTGATCTCTCTGGAGAAAGCCCAACTCTTTTTGAAGTACAGCTACTTCATTCTTTTTTTCTGTCAACGAGAACGGTTCATTGCTTTTTCCTATTTTTACATTGGCACAAGCGGTATCCAATACATCAATAGCCTTGTCTGGGAGCTGTCTTCCTGTTATGTATCTTGCAGATAAGTTTGCTGCTGCTTTCAAGGCATCGTCTTCTATATATACACCATGTGCCTCTTCATATTTAGATGCAATGCCTCTTAATATTGTTGTAGCTTGCTCTATGGTTGGTTCATAAAGGTCAATTTTTTGAAATCGCCTAGATAATGCGGGATCTTTTTCAAAATACTTTCTGTATTCAAGCCAGGTGGTGGCAGCAATTGTTTTTAGCTCTCCTCTGGCAAGTGCAGGTTTGAGAAGATTGGCGGCATCACTGCTACCCTCGTTGCCACCAGCACCTATAAGAGTGTGTGCCTCATCAATAAAAAGTATAATAAACTGAGTACTTGATTTAATCTCGTTAATAACAGCTTGAAGCCTTCTTTCAAACTCTCCTTTTATGCTAGCACCTGCCTGCATGGCACCAAGGTCAAGTGATAGAAGTTTGGCATTGTGTAAATGTTTTGGTACATCCCTGTTAATTATTTTTAATGCAAGTCCTTCTACAATCGCCGTCTTTCCGACTCCAGCTTCTCCTACCATTATAGGGTTATTTTTTCGTCTTCTTGAAAGGATGTCTATTGCTTGTTTTATTTCTTTATCACGTGATAAGACAGGATCGACTTTTCCATTTTTTGCTGCCTCTGTCAGGTCTTCGGTATACTTTTCAAGTTCACTCACTCCTGAATCAGTTTTGGATGGGTTTTGCTTGGACGAATATGTTTTTTTTTCATGCAATAGACCTTTAAGCAAGGTTGTTATCTCTTTGCTGTCCGTATGGTAAAACAGCGAGAAGTAGTCTGTACTTAAATAATGGTCACTGTACTCAAACATAGTGTAAAGAAGCGATATCTCGGAAATTAGGTCAAGATCTAAATCTAATTTGTTTAACATGTAGCTATTTTCAAACCATTTGATAAGTACCGATGAAAAGATCGGATTACCACTCTCCCCACCGCTACTTTGTTTAGTGCCTTCTGTAAGCACTTTCGTCATTTTTCCCACATCAATATTATATTGTTCTAACAACTTGTAAAAAATACTATCTTTATTTTGTAACATTGCATACAGCATATCTTCAATAAGTATTTCTCTGCCTCCGCGGATTATTGTATGCTGTATGGCATTTTCAAGATATACTTTTACTGCCGGATCAAGATTTTCAATAAGTTTTTTAAGCTCTATTTTCACAAGTACTGCTCCCAAAAATTTTTATATTTTATCTAAAAAAAGATGAAATACTACATATATTAGACTATATCGACTATCCTAGTGATACTCCTCCTATTCTAGGCTCCCATGAAAATTTTGCTTTTTGATCAATAACTACTTCAAATTCATGAAATGTATTAATAGAGCAGTAGAGTGCAAAAAAATCATCCAATATAGTAGCAAATAAATAAGCTTCACCCAAAGAAGAGAAATTTTTTGAATTTAACATAAGTTTTGTCTTGGTGCCTCTTATTGGTAAACCTTTGTAGATCCTATCATAGGTTACATGCGAAATCGATTTCAATCCTTTGAGGATTGAAGTTGTATGCTTCTTTTGAAGTAAGTTGCTTACGCCTATAAAGTCATATGCTTCAAGAATATTTCTAAGTATTTCTATGTTGTCCAAAGCTAAATAATTTTGAGTCATATTTGATATGATTCTCCATAAAAAATCTCCAGAAATAGGAGGTATATAACTCTTGGTTGGAATAGTTATATTCTGAAATTGAACACTTGAAATTATAGTTGTCGAGCCAGGAGTTGAAATTGATCCAACCTCTAATGATGATGGCAGATTTCTATTTGTAGCAAGTATATCAATGGATACCGTTTTTGTCCCTTCATAAATTGCTTCCGTGTCTGATGATATCCCAAATCTTATAAATGTTTTTGTTCTCTCTTGATCTTCTGAGAGTTTGACCATTGTCTGATAGTATTCAGTATTTTTTGCACCATGTTCAAAAAATTCAAATGGCAGATATTTGCAATAATTACTATCCCTGCTATCCCATCCATGAACAGTCTGTAAAGCGTATACTTCGCTTTCTTGATAAGGAGCTGAGGCAGGTATGACCTCATACTCTTCTTCTAAGTTCTTGCTAATGGGAATTGCTTCAGTTTCAAATATATTAACAATAGGTGTGCAGTAAAGCTTAAAGTTATCTTTATCAATCGTCTTTTTGCTTTTAAGTTTTTCTGTAAGGGTAATTTTAATAGAAAAAAACCTGCTTTTCTCAAGTTCTTTTTCTGAAAAAAGAGAATTGAGTGAAATATTTTCTAAATCTAAAAAAAAGAATTTCTCCCTATAGGCAAAAAATTCTTGCAATAGAGCATGTCCAAGAAAAGTATTTTTTGAAAGTGGCAATATCTGTTCATCTTCAGAGAAGCCAACTTTTTTAAAATATCCATTGGTTATTTTCCCTTCATGCGGTCTGTTTTCAAGAATAATTTCAACTTGTTCTACATAGTATGTTAAATAAAGATAGAGAATCTCAGATAGCTGTTCATGGTCACCAATATAAAATCTTAATTTGTCAAAGCTGATATCTTTTAGGTTTATATTGTTTGTATTTAGCGAAAAGGAGAGCTCTATTACTCCATTTTCTCCATGTTCATGATATGTGGCAGAGTCTAAATTTATAGGCATAACTTCCGTTTCATAGCATGTTGTGAATATGCATTTAGTGTTATTTTTAGGATGTTCTGCAAGCACCTCTTCACCTTTTGGTATCACTATGGAATCTTGCGTATCAATTGGATTGTATTGAAGAATACTATAGGATGGAATCGGTCGAAGGAAATTTGGCCACAATACTTGTGCGAGAGTGTGGGATATTTCAGGTAACTCTTGATCTAAATATTGCCTAAGTCTCCCAGTAAGAAAAGCAAAGCCTTCCAATAGTCTTTCAACATCTGGATCTTGTACTTTTCTCGACAAAAAGGTGGATAATCCAGGATTTTTCTCGGAGAATTCTGCACCTAAATCCCTTAATGCTCTGAGTTCCTGTGTGTAATATTCATTTATTGTCATCTTTGAACCTCAATAATTCCATCACCGGATATATAGGCTTTATATCGAACCTTCTGGTTTTTATGATTAACTCTCATGTATCCCGTGATATTAATGTCTATTTTACTAAGGTTATTTGTGTGTGATACGGCTTTTACTGAAATATCATAAAGTCTAGGCTCATACTCAAGGATACTTGAGGAAAAACTTTCGCTTATATTTGCTAAAGATTCCTCAAGACTTAAATTTATATCATTTAATTCCGGTTTCCCATAGTCTTTACAGGCGAGACTGCTGCCCGCATTAGTAGAAAATATATCGGAGAGATTATTTGCGATTGAGTGATAAAGTATCTCTTCATCCCCATATTTTTGACCCTGAAAAGCTCTTGTAAGTTTTTCAAATAAACTTCCTTCATACATTTAATACGAACTACTCCTTTTCAAGTTTTCCAACCAAGGAAAGTTCAAAGTCCGCACCCATATATTTAAAGTGAGGTCTTAACCCTATCTTGACACGGTACCAGCCTGGGTCGTTTGGTACATCAAAGACTTCTATTTTTGCACCTTTAAATGGTCTTTGACTTCGTATTTCGGCTGATGGATTTTCTTGGTCTGCTACATATTGCCTTATCCATTTATTCAACTCAGATTCCAAGTCGCCTCTCTCTCTCCATGATCCTATATACTCTCTCTGTATAACTTTTACATAGTGTGCCATTCTGGTAGCTGCAAAAAGGTATGGTAATTGCGTACCCAACTTGTAATTAAGCTCTGCAGCTTGCCCTTCTGGAGTATTTGGGAATTTTTTTGGAGATTGCACTGAATTTGCAGCAAAGAAGGCAGCGTTATCACTATCTTTTCGCATAGTCAATGGAATGAATCCTAACTCTGACAATTCAAACTCTCTCCTGTCTGATATAAGTACTTCAGTAGGTATTTTCATCTCTATATCACCCATGCTCTCAAAAGTATGCACAGGAAGATTTTTGACAGCACCTCCGCCTTTTGGACCTATAATATTTGTACACCATCTATGGTTAGCAAAGCTTTCTACTAACCTCGTACCAAAAGCATAAGTGGTATTTCCCCAAAGGTAATTATCATGTTTGCCTTTTACCTGTTCTTTGTATCGAAAGTTTTTAACTGGGTTGTCTTCTGGATCATAGGGCGCTCTCAGTAAAAAACGAGGCAGTGTAAGCCCAATGTATTTAGAGTCTTCATTTTCTCGAAGACCTCTCCAGCCTGCAAATTGTGGACCAGTGTGAAGGTCTTCCATATCTTTTAGATCAGGCAGACCTTCAAATGAATCCATACCAAAAAATTTAGGTCCTGCGGCAGCAATGAATGGTGTATGAGCCATGGCCGATATTGCAGCTGCTTTATGGAGGAATTTTATATCCGCATTTCCAGGGGAGAATTCATAATCTGCCAAAACAGTACCTACTGTTTTCCCCCCAAATTGACCATAACCAGAAGTATACACATGTTTGTAGAGTCCGGTTTGCGTGGTATCTGGGTTGTCCTCAAAGTCTTCCATAATCTGTTCTTTGGAAACATTGAGTATTTCAATAGTAATATTTTGTGTAAAGTCTGTTTGGCTCACAAGTGTTTCTAGTCCCCTCCATCGGCTTTCAAGATACTGAAGTTTTTCATTGTGTAGTATTTCATCCATTTGAAGACCCATTTTTCTATCAAGCTCTGCAATCATACTGTTTACTATATCTTTATTGATTGTTTCTTTGTTGCCTGTCTTAATAAGTTGTTTAATGAGAGCACCAACGCCGGTTTTTACTGCCTCGTAACCCTCATCATCTTGTGTAAGCTTTGTTTGTGCTATAATATTGTCAAGAAGTCCGGCTTCTTTTGTGGTCTTATTATGTTGGCTATTTCCAGTTTTATTCATGACTACTCCTTAATCTTCTTTCTCTACACCAAGCTCCGCAAGTATCTTTGCGGCTTCTTCGGGGTTTTCTATTGCCTCTGAGATAGCCTTTCTGAATGCAGGTATATTTCCCAAAGGACCCTTGAGGGACATTAGTGATTCCCTGAGTTTTTGTAATTTTTTCAACTCATCAACCTGATCTACAATGTTCGCAGGTGTAAAATCCTTCATGCTTGAAAAATTTATTTTTACATCCAATGTTTCATCTTTTTTATCTGTAAGTTTGTTATCAACTGAGATATCAAGTGTAATGTTTTGCTTATCCAATACATCGTTAAAGTTTGATTTATTAACGTTTATACGTTTTCTGTCCTCCACTGTTGTAAACTCTTCATTTGGATTAAATTCTCCAAGTACAAGAATCTTATAAGGGATTTCTACCTCCTCGCTCGCTCCATCTGTCGCAGGCTTGTATGTTACATTAATACGCTCTTTAGGTGACTCTGACTGTTTATTGCCCATAGAAATACTCCCTCTCTATTAAATGTTTATGACTTTTTGCATATCAAGTATACTCAATTTTTGATAAATTCTTTCTTTAGCATCACCACCTAGTTCTTGTATCATTATTGGTTTTAAAAGAATTTCATATGTGTTAATAGCAAGCTCTGGTTGCCATTTATCCAATGAGTACTCCTGAATAGTTTTTTCAAGTTCTAAGAGTAATGAAAGTGCAAGTTTCTTATTTCCTAATTCTAATGCAAATTCAGAAAAAAGGAGTCTCCATCTGAAACGTTCTTCTTCGGAAGTGGCACTCCTATAGTTTCTATCCAAAAATTCTAATGCCTCTGTTGTGCCCTTTTCATTTTTGACCGTTAGTGCTTCCTGATGAGCAATTTTATATTTTGCAGTAGTATCTTTGTTGTCACCCAGAGCAGATAATTTTATATTTACCCATGCCAACATTTTGCCGTCTATGAGAGTCCTTTCCCCTATCTCCATTTCTAAAAGCTCTCTTCTTCTATGTATGAAATGAAGTATATTCTCTTCGATTTTCCTTGCATGATTTGATTGATCGAGCTTATATAAAAGTTGTGATAATATGTAGTATCCTTCAAGCCATGTCGGACGCACGACAAGTTGTTTTTCCAAAATAGAAATATGTTTAAAAATAACTGAACCATTTTCAATAATGTTCCTTGATGCATTGCATATATCTTCACTTGGTATAAAATCATCTCTAATGATATCTTCATCTGACAAAGCTTTCTCGAGTAGAATTTCACCTAAAAATAAAAGTGGTTTTATGGAAAAATAGTCAACAGGGGAGATCTCTATATTTTCATTAATTATGTCAATCATAGGGTCAATAAAAGATTCTATAGACTCATAGTCTAAGTCATGTATTTTATCAAAGCTAATATCCTCTATTGATGTAGTGGAAAGATTGTCTAGTATTTCTTGTTCTTCTGATCTGCGTAACTCCCTCTTCTCTTTTTCAGCAGCGGTTATAAGCTGTTGACTCTCTTCTTCATCTTTTTGACGTTGTTCTTCTCTTGCTTTCTCTTCTTTTTGGTATTCAATATTATGTATCCGGTCTATAGTGCTATTGTAAACCTCTTGTAAAATTTTCAAATCATTCTCTGTGGACTTTGGAATAGCATAATTTAGTTTGTGAAGTATTTCTTCTAGCCTTACAAGCTCTGCTTCTGAAAGCTGATCTATTATTGCAAGAAAATGGCTTTCAAAAATGTTGTCTAACCATTCAAATATTTTCACTTTTCTTTTTTGGGATTTTGGGTACAGTTCTTTTCCAAAAGACTCCAAAAATGAAGCAAATACATCCATCTTGCTGAAAAAATCATTCCAACCATTTTTTTTCCATAATCCATATAGCCAGTAAGCCGCCAATTTGAGATCTTTAGAGTTTTTTGTTAAAATCTCTTCGCATTTCTGAATAACAAAATCCCACTTAATATCTTCTTCATTCGTAGCATTAAAATCTTTTTCAATTTCGACCTCAATACTCAAATACAAATCATCATATTTAAAATCAGAACCACATATGTTATTGGGGTCTATTGGGTTAAGTATTGGCAATTTTTACTCCTCTGTATATCGTATCATTGTTTCTTGAGTTCAAAGTGCTTTAATGGACTTTTTGAAGAAAAAATTTCTGCAATACTTCCATGAATCTCGAAAGAGCCCATAATAGATCCTTTCTTATAGCTAACTAAGAGTTTTTTGCGCGCTGCTACTCTCGTATATAGTTTAGATAAAAGTCTTAGTATCGACCAGTCTCCTCCTCCCCTTACTTTCACTACTCTTTCGCTATGTACATTGTAGAGAGTGAATTTAGCAAGACTCCCTATGGATTGTCCAGGCCAACTAAATTGAGCATCATCTTTGGGGCCGTGTTCATAGATCATATCAGCATTTTCAAAAGAGAGTTCCATAGTGGCAATATTGTTACTTAATTTTCTTGGTTTTGCCATGAACTTCAAGTGTAAATCTTTTCCGTCAGCTCCAAAGAAAAGCCTCTGTATTTTCTTTGCATTAATGAAAGAGTCCACCATCTCTTTATTTATATGAACTGTTGAACCATCGATATTCTTCATTTTGTATGTTCCTTTTTGTCGGTCTATTTCAACAAATGGGAGTACTTGTTTAGTAAAAAATTTATCAAGCATGCCATCTTTTTGGAAAAAAAGTTTGAAATCATCAATGTCTATTTCATCTTCACTTTTGAAATTAAGAGGAAATTTATTTTTTATTCTATCAACATAAAAATCCCATATATCCTTATCATAATTTTGTTTTATTTTCCCGTTTGCCATATAAGTAAGATATGCCCAGCTGTTCCCCAACGCTTCATTATACCATTTGAGCAACTTTGGAGGCAAGAGCGTACTTTTTATCTTAAAAGATTTTTGAAAGGATGTGCTTTTTTTGCTAACTATATCGAATGCACTTTGTTTTGGATCCGCAGAGGTATCTACTTCCAACATCTGCTGATATATTCTCTCTGTATGCCTAAGTACTATTTTAAATTTTCTGGAAACATTGCCTTTGTCATCGAGCAATTCATGATAAGGCTTAAAAAAATTTCTCATGTCATACACCATTCTGTCACTTTCAAAGGATTTCATGGTTTTGGTTCCAAGTCTTTGAAATCTATCAATTTTGCTACCTATAGATCCAGCGAATTCGCCAACTGTGACACCTGAATCTATTTTTTTCTTCATGGCAGCCTCTGCTTTCTCTTTGGGAGTTAGCAAATAAGTATGTTCTCTAAAAAGGCGCAATACTAAAACAATAGGAGAGACACTTGAGCTAAGAAGCTCAAGTTGAGATGCGAGCTCTGCACTTGTTTTATATTTTGGTAGTTCTATGCTAGATAATGCTTTTGACCAATATCTTCGATAGTCGATGAAATAGAGATTTAATATCTTGCTATATATTCTATCAAGTTCAATCTCCCCCCCATCCTTATCTAATTTTTTTCCCAATATCCAATTTTGCTCCATAAGGTGCCTGATGAGAGTTTTTGCTTTTATGAGTATGAATTTTTCATATCCTTCTTTAGTATAGAATCCAGGTATTCTGTAGTCTGCGCCCTTAAGGGCATTTGGAAAGGCATCCAATACCTCTATAAACTGAATATCTTTTAATTTGCTACGCTTAGCTACTTCTTTGAGATTATTATAAATAAAACCAGCCACTCCTGCATTGGAGGTTAATCGTCTCCTTGCTCTTGATATGATATTTTTTTGTAAACTTACAGACTGAAAACCTCCTTTTAATAGTGAAGATAAATGGTTGTTAAGCCTTTTTATTTCTGAGGATTCAAGTTCATTGCCCCATCTATTTAACATATATTTTTCTAAAAAATCACTTTTTCTATGCTTGAGATCGGAGAGCATAAGATAAGCTTTGAGGTTGTCTTGTAAAGCTTGTCTGTCTCCTATTTTTCCAAGCAGGTTTTTTTCAATAATTGTAGTAACTCTTGGTAATAAAAGAGACTTTAGTGCATCTTGATATATTTTTCTGACATAGTTATTTCTTTTAGCTATTTCAAAAAAGCCAGGCTTCCAAGGCTCATCCTCTATTTTATTTCCATTTTTTCTGCTCATAGAGCGCAATGCATCAAGCATTCTAAGAATTTTTTGAAGATCTGTTCTCTGATTTTCTATAATGTATTTTTCTTCATAACTAATATCATCTCTTTGTATCTTTTTACCGTAGGCATAAATTTCTACTCTTCTGTTTAGGCTTCTTCCTTCTACTGTATCGTTAGTGGCTATTGGTTTTTCTTCTCCATATCCGTCCACTGAAATGCGTTCTCCTTTTATGCCGAACTGAACTAAAAAAGTTTTTACTGATTTTGCTCTATCCAAAGATAGCTCTATGTTTACCTCTTTCTCTCCAATATTATCTGTGTATCCTATTATCTTGAATTTTGTTGATTCGTCAAGAAGTTTGAGTTGCTTTGAGATTTTTTCTAATTCCATTTTTGCGTATGCAGTAAGCTTGGCACTACCTGAATTGAAGCTGACATCACCCCCTGCTTTGTCTCCTATTCTCCCTATCTCAATAATAGTATTTTCAATCGGTTTTGATTTTCTCTTTATGGTTAGTTTTGGTTTTTTATCCTTTTTTAAATGAAGATATTGTGCATATGTATTCCCAATTCTCTTAATCTCTTTCGTATCTTCCCGTAAAAAAACTGTCCAGTAATATATAACTGCCGTAACTCCTAAAGCAAAAAGTAAAAGAATGATAGACCAAAAAAAAGCAAATTTTTTTCCATAACTATCATTAACTTTGACTAGTTGATTTTCAGATAAGATAATTCTATCAAAAAGTTTAGGAAGAAATAGACCAGTTATCAATCTCTTTTCTCCATAAGTTGTCATGGCAAGGGGACTCTCTATTCCCCGGGATATATCTGAAAAATATATTCCTCGCAGCATGAGGGGGGCATAATATCTGGTTCCAGAAAATATTTTTGATGCAAAGTGGGCAGAGATAGCAAGCAAAGCACTAAATTCTTCAACAAAATAAAAAAGCTTTTTCTTCTCCTCTGAACTCCAAGCTTGGTGCATATTTTTGATTGTTTCACTATCGAGATTGTTGATGAGATTTGAACACTTTGTCTCTATAATCATTTCAGATATATTATCTATATTATCCTCAAATGTAATTCCAAATACTTCTCTCTTTTCTTCGGGAGTCAGTGTGTCAAAAAACTCTCTAAATCCACTTATCTCCTCAATGCCTGTAATGATCATATATATTGGTATTTTTGATGAGAAGGTTTTAGAGACTTCATTAAGTTTCTCTCTTATTACCTTGGCAAATTCTTCTACTTCATTTTTATCTTCTTTCATGATTTCAGAGGCGTTGATAGTAAAAATGATGCCATTGATAGGTCTACGCCAACGCTCTTTTTTGAAAAGCTTTAAAAACATTAGCCATACAGGATGTTGCGAGGTGCTTTTTTCTAATGATACAAATTTATTCGGAACAGACACAAACACCCCTTCCTCGGCAAAATGCCAAGAGAATGTCTCCTCTGTATCTCCTCCTCCTTCTTTATACTCTATATTAATAGGAAACTCAAGTCCCGAATGATTTAGCAGCGACTTTTGTTCTTTTTCTGCCCCCCCGAGTATGAGATACCAAGGCACCTCATAATTATATTCTGATTTCTTCTTATAAAGTTCTGATTTTTTTACTATCGCCAATGCTTCATAGAATTTCTTTTTGAGCCTTCTAGTTGCTTCCCTCTTAAGTTTAGACTCCCTTTTTAGAGCTCTTCTTGCCTCCCATTTTGCTTCCCTAATTGCCTGTCTTTTTTTACGTTCTTCCTCTTTTGTCAAAAATAGATAAAGCAGTACTGCGATAATCACAGAGAGAAAAAATACAGATGCGTACCAGCTTCTTCTTGTGCTATCTATCAGTGATGCATAGCCTAGTTTCTGTCCAAAAAATACAAAAAGCACTGCCAAAACAAACGACATAAATATAATCCAAAATACAGGTCTTCTAAAAACCGACCTACCCCTTATTGACATCAATTTTCTCCTCTGATATTCAATGATACGTTTTTCTTCAAAGATTTGATAAGATCTTCTTCGTTTTGCTTTATGGCGCTTGTAAAAATCCCGTAGACTATTGCCAAAATAATGACTCCCGAAATAATGAACATTTTATATGGAACCTGAATGGAGAGTTTATTTTTGATGCTTGATGCAGGGTGATTCTGGTAAAATTTTTCTTTACTTTCATCAAATTGGTCAATCCTTTTAAAGAGTTCTTGACGCACATTTTCCAGCTGCAGGTCTCCATGTTCAGACATGGAATATTGCCCTTTGTAGCCTAGAGATAAGCAGCTATAGATTAATTTCATGTGCTGGATATATTTCGTCGGCTCTTTTGTAAATTGATCTAGTAGTTGAAAAAACTTTTTGCCGCCGTAGGTTTCCTTATAATAATGCCCAAGAAGGCTATGGTTGGCCCATGACTCTCGTCCACTCCAATTAATCCCTCCAAGCATTTCATCTACAAATGTAGAGAGTATATATCTTACTATCATGATGTGTGTATTTTCATACCCCAGCTCTGATAATTTTTTGGTATGGCTATCCATAATGCCAATAAGTTTACTTTTTACTAAAGATATATCTTTATGATTTGGTCTATTTTCTAAAGAGATGATTTCTCGGTAAAGTGCTCTTAGTATATATAGAAAAGGCTGGTTATGCTGGCTTACAACAAAAGGAATCTCATACTTTTTGCGTGACAAACTACTTTTGTCTTTCGGAATAATCTCGGAGCCAATATCCATATTTATAACATGTGTCTCCACCTCTCTATTTTCAGCTGATGAAATTATGATAGTTTTATCGTCATCTATGGGCATTTGGATCTCCTAATGCTTTTTGATTGCCCATAGCATAAACTCTATACCACTTTTTTCTGCTTCTGGATAATGAAGTGCTATGCCTGGCGAACGCATGAGATTGGAGACATCTTTGGAGGCTAATATGACTCTAAAATAACTTTGATTAACTCTATATGGTATCTCTCTCGGTGCTGATGAGAGTTTTTCTATTTTGAATCCTGGGAGATGATGGTTTACAAGGTTGCTTATCTCTTCTACGGTTCCTATCTTTAAGTTGTCCATAAGAAGCTTTGTCAACTTCATGTTATCCAATTTTGAGGAGACGGCCAATATCATTGATGTGTTCTTTAGCAATGTTTTATCTTGAATAAGTCCAACTCTAACGCCGTACTTGTGCTTTTCTAGAGGGATGGGTGTACTGCTACTTTCAAGTACATGTCCGAGCATCTCTTTGAGATCTTTGAATAAAGTTTCAAAACATAGATTTTGTTCTTCATGAATATATGTATATTGGGCTGAAAGTCTCTTCTCTTTTTTCATAAAGACAGCAAGTTCAGCACTTATTTCAGTCAATGCCAAATAAAGATCACCAGGATGTATTTTTTCTTGGGTGATATAGTAGTGCAGCTTACTTTCCGAACGGTTAAGCAGCTGAAGGATAAGATAGTCTCCAAGTTCCGCAGAATGAAGTGCTCCACCCATTATTTTTTCGGATATTTTTTCAGCTCTATAGCGGAGCATTCCCTGCAGTTCATTTAGTTTTGATACTGTTTTTTCAGATTTATGAAGGTGTAGATAAGTAGGTGAGAAGGATTGATCTAGTGAGATGGTATTGTCCGCAGATATACTTCCTATTTTTGCTATTTGAATCCAGCTGTACCCATCTTTTAGTTCAGACTTTTTCAGTAGCATAAAATTGGGATACATATATGTTATATCAGCAAAACTCTCCTCTCCTATATTGGCGTTGGCTATATCCTTTTTTATTTTTGCAAAATAACGCACTGGTAGTGGATCCTGCTCTTCAAAATAGATATCTTTTTCATTGTTGTTGAGAGGAAGTGCAAGATATATATTCTCTCCACTGTCTTTTTTGTTTATGGTAATGGTTGGCTTCTCTATAAAATCATCATTACTAAATAGGGTGCCATCAGGCATAATACCTGATATAGATTTTAAGGATAATTTACCTAGACTCAAAAGTTGATCGTCGATTTCAATATCAAATAGTCCCCAAGAATTTGCGGATGCGTTGATAGTCCTTGCCATCATTTCGTTCTCTACTGCACGGCTACTTTGTTGGAAATGCTGAGGACGTATAAATAAGCCCTCTCTCCACGCTATATTTCTTGCCATATATTCCTCGCATGTAAAATTAAATAATGGAAATTCTATCATAATTCTTTAAGATTTCAATTAATAAGTAGTAAAAGTAGTAACCTGCTAATTTTTGTTTTTTTGAAACTTATGATATTATTCCGCATCCTTTCTAATTGGAAGGAAAATTATCAACACAAAAGGATAACCATGAACAATCCAATATTTATGTCAGTACAAGGCTCTAGACAAGGTCTTATCACAGAGGGTGCCTACACTAAAGAGTCTGTTGGGAACTCATATCAGGCAGGACACGAAAAAGAATCAGTGATCAAAGGTTACACACACAATATCACTATCCCAAGAGATCCTTTGTCTGGACAGCCTTCGGGTCAGAGAGTACACTCCCCATTTGTAGTTACAAAGCTTCTCGACAAGGCTTCTCCTCTTTTGATGAATGCCTTGGTAACAGGTGAGACTTTGCCTAAGATTGAGATCAAAAAATACAGAACTAACTACGAGGGTAAGTTGGAACACTATTACACCACTATTTTAGAGGATGCAGTCATCGTAGATATCAACTCTGATGCTCCTCATGTGATTGGTGAAAAAGAGAGAGATGTTGCTCCACTTGAGCATGTATCCTTCTCTTATAGAAAAATATCCTGGAGACATGAGATCGCTTCAACTTCAGGTGAGGATGATTGGAGAAAAGGAATCGGAGCGTAGTAGCAACGAGTCTTTTGGTCAAATCCTGTCACAAAGAAGAGAAATTCTCTTTGTGACATCCATCTAGGAACTCCTAAGGTATCTTATAATAAAATATTTATCTAAGATCTCTTTGTAGTTTTTAGACTAAAACCATGACACTAAAAGAGAAAAAATGAATACAACACAATTACAAAAGATCAAACCCCGTATCACACTCCTTGGCGCAAAGAAAAACCCAAATACTTCAGATGGCACATACTCTATCTATAAATTAAATGGTGAAGAGCTCTTGGGAAAGCCATATCGTTATGAAGTGACAATAGTAAGTCCAGTAGCACTTCTTGTAGAAGAGATAGTAGATACTGATGTAAAAATACTCCTACAGGATGAAAAAGATCCAGCTAAAAAAAGAGAGATATTTGGTAAGATATATAGTGCAGTCTCTACTGATAGAGTAGCAGATAAGTATCTATACACATTAACAGTAGTATCTCCTCTATATTACTTGGGACTCAACCAAAGATATGAAATCTTCCAAGAGAAGAGTGCTTATGAGATCATACAAACAATACTTGGACGATATAGAGCACTTTTAAATATTAATTTCTCTTCAAATATTCCCTCAAACTATTTTATCAAGAGAGAGTATACAACCCAATACAAACAAAGCGATCTAGAATTTATACAAATGCTCTGTGAACAAGAGGGGGTAACGCTTTGGACACAAAGTGATCTTTGCAACCCTTATAAGATCAGACTAACCCATATCAATGAGACTTACCACAAACTAGATGCAGAACTAGTATGCAGTTACACCACCTCAAAAAGATTCTCTCCTACACACACTATAGAGGATTATTATGACTTTGAAAGACCATCACTTGAGTATAAAGACGAAACAGGCAAAAAGCCACTATCCCAAACCCTTGCGGATAACACCCACTCTGCACAGCTTAGACATGACTTGGAGTTTATGACCCATAGAGACAGGTTGGAAGTATCTAGAAAGAAAGATATAAAAAATGATATCAAACAAAGCAGCCTAAAAAACTACTCTGATACTGAACGCATAGAGGGAAGAAGTCAATCTCTTTATACGGTAGCCGGATATGGAGGTATACTCTTTAATCGTAAGGCAGTAGAAAGAGTAGAGGCTATCTTTACCAAAGTGCATGTAAAGGGTCTTTTCCCTAATGCACTCGATGAGTATGTTCAAGATGCCAAAGAGATACAGCAATATGAGTTTGAGTCAACATTTGAAGCTACACCTAAAGATACTATATACATCCCACCATACAATATCACTAAACCCCTCATCCCCTCATCTGTGACAGCTATTGTCTCAAAAGGCAGTCACAACACAGAATCAACTCCTAATACCATTGATGTAGACGAATTGGGACGAATAAGAGTAATATTCCACTTTGATCCAAAGTATCCTACCAGCTGCTATATCCGCTTTGCAAACTTTAGTGCAGGTGATGGATGGGGTAGTCAATTTATACCAAGAGTAAATACAGAAGTAATAGTAAACTTCCTCAATGGAGACCCAGACAGACCAATAGCAATAGGAAGCCTCTATAACGGAAACAATAAAATACCAAAAGATCTCCCTGCCAACAAAACACAAAGTTATATAAAGACTCAATCTATGCCCGGAGACAGTAGCCAATACAATATGCTTCTCTTTGAGGACAAAGCAGAGCAAGAACTAGTACATATCAGAGCACAAAAGGATTACAAACTCCATGCCCTGCATGATAGCACTATCAATATAGATCATGATCAAACAGAAGCAGTAGGCAACAATGAGAACTTCTCTGTAGGCAACGATAGAACCAAAAGCATAGGACATGATGAGAGCACCGATATAGGACATAACCACACCAAGAGTATAGGCAACAATGAGAGTATCACAATAGCCAAAGACCAAAGCCTTAATATAGGACATAACCAAGATATACATATACAACATACTAAAAACTATAGAATAGACAAAGATAAAGTAGGATATGTAGGAAACCAAATAAGAGAAGATGTCCATGCTAATAGAACCTATAAAACAGGAGGTCACTACAAACATACTATCAATGGCAAGATGGATGTGAAGGCAGGGGAGAGTATAAAGAGTGTGACCAAGCGGTATGAGATGAACGGCTCTGAGAGAATTGTCTTTAAATCCAAAGGTGGTACTATCATCATAGATGGTAGTGGTATTACGCTTAAAGGAAA
>JALSSQ010000002.1 GCA_026984165.1 Sulfurovum sp. | reverse complement strand
GCTTTATGGCTATCAGGGAGAAGGGGTAAGGGCTTCTATGCTTGCATCACTTCGCGCCCTCAAGGCTTTAGAGCCTATCGATATGGCGCTTAAAAAGATGCGCAACCCTACAGCAAAAAGTCTGCATGACAAGGCGTATCAATAGCTCATTTGTATCTTATCGATATCACTCCATGAGATAGATCGGTTTACTTTTTGTCTATGTGCAAGTATATGGTCTATGTAGCGCGCAAAGAGATCTGTCTCTATATTGAGTTTGGTGCCTACTTTATAGTGTTTTATTAAGGTCTCTTTGAGTGTGTGAGGAATGATGGTGAGTCGAAAGCTATCTTCATAGACATCATTGACTGTCAGTGAGATCCCATCTATAGTGATAGAGCCTTTTGGGATGATATGTGTAAGGTATTTTGGCTCTACACTGATGATGAAGTCTGTGGCATTCTCTCTAGGGGTTATCTTGCTTACTGTCCCCACACAATCCACATGTCCTTGGACGATGTGTCCTTCAAATCTGTCGTTCATTTGCATCGCTGGTTCGATGTGGACCTCTCCTGTGATTTTACTCTCATCGATGATACTGCGTGTTTCATCGGCCAGTTCCAAATCAAAGCCATCAGAATGCACTTTTATCACCGTAAGACATACCCCATTGATAGCGATAGAATCGCCCAGTTTTGCTGGATGTTTAGACTGTATGGTGAGGATGTTGTTTTGATAGCTTTTGACTGTGGCAATTTCACGGATTAATCCAGTAAACATTGCAATCCTTTGGATTGGGTGAAGAGAAAATGTTTCATCAAATATACGACCTTATATAATTTGGATATAATTCGCTCATTATAGCAAATCTTAGTGAGTAGTGTCTAGTAAGTCGTTAATAATTTGGGTTTACCTCATTATTCACTCTTCACTCTTCACTCTTCACTTCAAAACGGAGTTTTGAATATGAATTATGATGTCATAGTTATCGGTGGGGGGCATGCAGGGATAGAGGCCTCTTTGGCTTCGGCGCGTATGGGTGTGAAGACTTTGTTGATTACCATACTCGCAGAGCAGATAGGGGCAAGTTCATGCAACCCTGCCATAGGTGGACTTGCCAAAGGGCATTTGGTACGTGAGATAGATGCGCTTGGTGGTGAGATGGGTATTTGTACTGACACCACAGGGATACAGTTTAGAACACTCAACGCTTCTAAAGGCCCAGCCGTACGTGGAACACGAGCGCAGATAGATATGGATAAGTATCGTCTCTATATGCGTAATGTGGTCCTCAATACTGAAAATTTGGATGTCAAACAAGAGATAGCAGATGGATTGCTAGTGGAAGATGCTGTAGTAAAAGGTGTGACCACGCAGCTTGGTAATACCTATACTGCATCCAAAGTTATCATTACGGCAGGGACGTTTCTCAATGGTCTCATACATATAGGTGACAAAAAACAAGTTGCCGGTCGTCAGGGGGAGTTTGCTTCTGTAGAGTTGGCTGAATATATGAGAGGCTTAGGGATAGAAATAGGCAGGCTTAAGACAGGCACTTGTGCAAGAATCGATGCGAAATCTGTCGATACCTCTGTCATGGAGGTGCAACCTGGCGATACGCCTCCACCTCCATTTTCGTTTCGTACTGACAGAAGTAACTTTCATCCCAAACAGTTGCCATGCTATGTGACCTATACCAATGAAAACACCCATGAGATTATAGAGTCTAACTTCCATAGAGCCCCTATGTTTTCTGGTCAGATAGAGGGTATTGGGCCTCGTTATTGCCCAAGTATCGAAGACAAGATTAACCGTTTTAGAGACAGACCAAGACATCAGATATTTGTAGAGCCTCAAACGATCGATGAGACGGAATATTATATCAATGGGATGAGTACATCATTGCCTATTGATGTGCAAATAGAGATGATACGCTCTGTAAAAGGGATGGAGCATGCAAAAATAGTGCGTTATGGTTATGCCATCGAGTATGATTATGTGCAGCCCACAGAGCTCAAGCATACTTTGGAGACCAAAAAAATAGCAGGACTCTATACTGCCGGGCAGATAAACGGTACAACTGGTTATGAAGAGGCAGCAGCACAAGGGATCATGGCAGGGATCAATGCAGCATTGAGCGTGCAGGGTAAAGAGCCGTTTATCTTGCGTCGTGATGAAGCGTATATTGGGGTACTCATAGATGACCTTGTGACCAAGGGAACCAAAGAGCCTTACCGTATGTTTACTTCTCGTGCAGAGTATAGACTGCTCTTGCGCGAAGACAATGCAGATATGCGACTCTCTCATTATGGTTATAGACTTGGACTCTTGGATGAAGCATATATGGCGAAGTTTAAAACAAAGAAAAAAGCTTTGGATGAGGCGCTGGAGTTTTTGTCTCAAAACTACGTGACACCAACGAAAGCCTTTTTGGCAACACTTTCTGAGATAGGGGAGCATAAAATCAACGAAAAGACCCGATGGATGGATGTCATAGGGCGTGGGGATTTTGATAGAGAAAAACTCACAACTTTACTGCCAGAGTTTGAGAAATATGATGATGAGGTGATAGAGCAGATACTGGTAGAAGCAAAGTATAGTCGCTATATAGAGAAACAACAGGCACAGATTATGCATATGGAAGAGATGCTCAAAATCAAAATACCAGAAGATTTTGCCTATGGGAGCATATCGGGACTAAGCAATGAGGTTATAGAGAAGCTACAGAAGGCGACACCACCGACACTTTTTGCTGCATCACAAATTTCTGGTGTGACACCTGCATCGTTGGAGATTATCCACGTACACATTAAACTAAGACAAAAAAGTATGTCACAAGGAGAAAAATAGTGTTATATTATTATGCAAATACAAGCCATAAACTTGGGCTTGAGAGATTGAGAAGAGGTGCTGCACTGCTTAAGAGGCTCAATGCCAAAGGTGTAGAAACACAACTGTTGGTCAATGACTTTAGGGCAGGGCTTGCAGCACGTGAGCTGGGCGTATCGGAGTATGTTACCATAGAGGGCATACAGGATATCGATGCGATTGCCCAAAATGGTGAGCGTATTATTATTGACTCTGTAGAGGATGATCATGGCAGATTGGTGAAGTATTGTCAAGATTTTGATGAGGTGTGGCGTTTTGCACATGATGCAGATGATGCACCTGTGCATAGTGAAAAGGTGATTCCCTTTGAGACCATTGTTGTAGATGATACTTTTTTTGAAGCAGAGCCTAAAGAGGAGAGGATACTCTTCTTTTTGGGTGATGCAGATTATGATAAGACCATTTTGGGCAATGATGCCTTTTTTAGAGCCTTTGATATGGAGTTGTTGCTTGGTAATTACTTTTTTGTCAAGTATGAAGATGATTTGGCAAAACTTTTTGGTACTTTGTATGAGGCAGAAGAGTATGTAGATATCATCAAAACAAGCACTACAGTAGTGACAGCATCAAGCCAAACAGCACTAGAGGCCAAAGCAGCAGGAGCAGATGTTATCTATATTGCCTTAGCAGAGAGAATGTTGTATCCTGTAGCACTGTTGGCTGCACATGGTATTGGGGTTGTTGAAGGGTTTGATAGCGAAAAAGTAGCACAATTATTACAAAATAATTTATCAAAAAATGGCGTTACTATAGAAAAATTTGACGATGAAAATATACTTAAAAAACAATAAATTATAATTATTATAATATAAGACTATAATACTCTTAATTTACCTATGGTAACACTATAGGTAAATTTCTTCTATGCCCCACCCATTGTAGCACTATTTAACAACGACTAGCCTATAATTAATTATTATGATTCTAAAATAGGAGGAATGCAATAGATGGAAAAAAATCGTAGAGACTTTATGGGCATGGCACTGGGTGGTTTCGCTGCCATTGGAGGTGTCGGTGCACTCTATGCAATGAAACGCACATGGGATCCCTTACCTTCAGTAAAAGCAGCAGGTTTTACAACCATAGATCTAAGTACTATGGAACCAAACAAACTTGTTGTCGAAAAATGGAGAGGAAAACCTATTTTTGTTTTGAAAAAGACAGCCGATATGAAAGCAGATGATAGAGATGTGGTCATTGGTTCGGATAGATTTCACGTCTCTATAGGGCTCTGTACACACTTGGGGTGCATTCCTGCTTATGAAGGTGCTGAACACAAATTCAAATGTGCCTGTCATGGTGGTGAGTTTGATGCAAGTGGGCGTGTGCTCAAGACACCTCCTCCAAGCCCATTGGTGATTCCTCCATTTAAGATAGATGGCAACAAGCTTGTCTTGGGTGAGACAGGTCCAGAATATAAAAAGATGCAAGACGCCGGTCTGATAGCATAGGGGAAGAATATGGCACACTTTGATGAAAACGCAAAACCTTTTAGTGAAAAATGGCTTGATGAGCGTATCGGTTTAAATACGTTAAAAAAAGTACTCAATACAGAGTATTGGATTCCTAAAAATATCAATTTTTTATGGGCGATGGGTATGCTTTTGGCTGCAACCTTTGGGTTACTTTTGGTTTCGGGTATTATGCTTTTGATGTACTACAAACCAGATACCAATCTTGCCTTTGATTCGGTCAACTATACCATTATGTCTGAAGTAGGGTATGGTTGGTTGTGGCGACATATACATGGTGTTGGTGCATCTATTGTATTTTTGATTATCTATATCCATATGTTTACAGGTATCTACTATGGCTCCTATAAGCGTGGACGTGAGCTTATTTGGCTTTCAGGTATGGGGCTTTTTGTGGCATTCTCGGCAGAGGCATTCTCTGGATATATGTTGCCTTGGGGTCAGATGAGTTACTGGGCAGGAATGGTCATTACCAACCTCTTTAGTATGGGCTCACTTGAACTCAATGGTTTGGTTGAGTGGATACGAGGTGATTATGTACCAGGAGATGCTTTTTTAAATCGTTTTTTCATGTTGCATGTCCTTTTGATACCATTGGCGATTATTGGGCTTATTGTGTTGCATTTTGGTACATTGAGATTGCCACATGTCAACAACCAAGAGGGTGAAGAGATCGACTTTGAAACATCTGCTGCATTATGGAAATCCGGCAAAAGAAAAGAGTCCAAAGTGATTCCTTTTTCACCAGTCTTTTTAAGTAAAGATCTCTTTGTGATGAGTATCTATTTTATACTCTTTTTCTATCTGGTATTTTACCACTTTGAGTTTGCGATGGATCCCGTAAACTTCGACCCGGCAGATGGACTCAAGACACCAGCACATATCTATCCTGAGTGGTATTTCCTGTGGTCGTATGAGATTTTGCGTCCATTCTCTAAAGATATTGGGCTGATTGCCTTTGGTATTGCACAAGTGGCCTTTGTCTTTTTGCCATTTATCGACAGAAGTCCCAATGTAGCTCCTGCGCATAAAAGAGGTTTGTTTAAAATTTGGTTTTGGGTTTTGGTGGTAGATATGATTACCTTGACAGCCATGGGTAAACTGCCTCCGACCAATCCTACATTTGCTACCATAGGTCTGATAGCAGCAGTTATCTTCTTGCTTCTTGGTCCTGCGCTATTTGTGATTAGCCGTATTGAAAAACCGTTAAACAGAGGAGCATAACATGAGAGAATTAAAAATATTATTGGTTGTTGTATTCTTTTCACTATTGACGTATTGGTTGGTTGAACCCTATGCACACTCACAAATGCATAAGCATGTAGAGGGACATAATTTTGTTTATACAGGTGAAGCAGATGTAGAAGCAGTGAATGAAAAAATTTTAGGCTTTAAAAAAGAGTCTGAAGCGTTAACTAAGAAAATTTCAGACTTAGAAAAATCATTACACGATAATGCTGATCTCAATAAGACCAAAATAAATCAAAATATTAAATTGGCACACAAGAGATTATCTGAGATTCCAAACGATGTAGATAAAAGTAAAAAATTATTGAGTACAAAAAAG
>JALSSQ010000001.1 GCA_026984165.1 Sulfurovum sp. | reverse complement strand
CTATCGCAATGATAAAGGGTTTATGAGTGTTGCGAGTAGTTGACTACCTACCAATTCTGTTATCTTTGCCTCATAAAGCTTACCATATTTCACTGGTAAATCTGATGTATCGTTGATGAGGATCTCTCCGTCTATATCGACTGCCCATATGAGAGGTCTGGCGCTTAGGAGGTATTCGTGTTCGTCACTTTCTCCGTCTATGACTACGGTGAAGGTTTGTCCTACCATATTTTCTAGAGATTCTTGGATGTTTGCTTCTGCTATCTCTCCTAGAATGGCTGCCCTTTCGTCTATAACTTCTTGAGGAATCTGTTCTAGGGTATAGGCTGATGTGGTTTCTTCGTTAGAGTAGTGGAAAGTGTTAAACCTGTCAAATTTAAACTCTTTCATAAAAGCACATAACTTTTCAAAACTCTCATCACTTTCACCTGGATGCCCAGCGATGAGAGAGGTACGCAAAAAGGCGTTTGGTTTTGACTTCATATACTCTAGTAGCTCTATGGTTTTCTTTTCTCCAAAGCCACGTTTCATGATTTTGAGTACATCATTGTCTATATGTTGGATAGGCATGTCATAGTAGGTTTGAAATACAGTTGAGTCTGCAATGGTATCTATAAGCTTAAAGGTGGTAGTGCTTGGGTAGAGGTACAAGATGCGTGCTGACTTTACACCCTCTATGGCTTCTACGGCTTTGATAAGTTCTATAAGCCCGTCAGACATTTTCATGTCTCGTCCATAGCTAGAAGAGTCTTGAGAGATAAAGGAGAAGTCATAGTAGCCCTCCTTAGTGAGCATCTCTACCTCTTTGACTATAGAGGAAAGAGAACGTGAATGCAGTTTTCCTTTAAAGCTAGGAATGGCACAAAAAGCACAGCTTTGGTTACACCCTTCTGCTATCTTGATGTAGGCATGGTAGTTTGAGCCTGTGATGACTCTGCCACTTGTCTCTGTCGCCAAATAGACTTCTGGAGAAAAGGTGCTTTGTTTGGAGGCGATGAGTTCGTCTATTTTCTCATAGTCACCCACCCCTGTAAAGATGTCTATCTCGGGCATGTCCGCTTGGAGTTCTTCACGGTAACGTTCTGTAAGACAGCCTGACATGACTAAGATAGAGTTTTCTTTTCTCTCTTCATGCAAGGTAAGTACAGTATTGATGCTCTCTTCTTTTGCTGCATCTATGAAGCCACAAGTATTGACGATAATCACATCGGCACTACTTGGGTCATCGGAGAGTTCATACTCTCTGAGACGACCAAGCATCACTTCTGAATCTACGAGGTTTTTGGTGCAACCCAGGCTTACAAGGTGGAGTTTTTTTGTATTTGACATATATAATTCTTTCTTTTACAATTGATAATTAATGCAATTATAGCAAATTTAAATAGGATAAGGTTCATATTCATTGTAGATGAAAAATATTGATTTTAGAGCAAAAACTGTAGATAATCAATGGTGGCGCCAGACGGAATCGAACCGCCGACACAAGGATTTTCAATCCTTTGCTCTACCAACTGAGCTATGGAGCCATAACTTAAAAACAAGGTATCTTGCTTAAGTGGATAGAATTATAACGCCTGAAGCTTAAAAATGAGCAATGAGCAATGAGAAATGAGAAATTTTTTGGTAATTTTTAAATATTTTTTACCAATTTCATAAAAGTATCGCCTCTATGCTTATAAGATTTGAATTGATCGAAGCTTGCTGCTGCAGGTGAAAGTAGTGCAAGGCTGTCTCTTGTCAGATTTTTATCGATGTTTTTTACAGCCACATCTATAGTATGAGAGGCTATGGCCTGGATATTGTATTGGTGTGCAAGTGCCAAAAGCGTGTCACTGTTTTTCCCTATGCTATATAATGTAAGCTGGAGGGGTTGCATCTGCTCAAAAAGGGGTGACATATCAACACCTTTGTCATCACCACCCAAGATAAGGTGTATATGTTTATCTGCATAGCCTTTGAGAGCCTGTATGGTGGCATCAAGGTTTGTGGCTTTGGAGTCATTGACCCAGAGTCTGCCTTGGGCATCGTAAAACTCTTCTTGTCTATGGGCATCACGAGTAAAGGTGTTGAGCAGATCATAGTCTGTCTCATCAAACAGTACTTTAGTGATGGCAAGAGAGAGTAGGGCATCTTGTAAAAATGCACCTTTATAGTTGAGTTTGGAGGCATCCAAGTCAAAGTATTCGCACAAAAATGCATCGCTGTCATACTTTACGATATAGGCAGAGGTATGAGGGAGGTTGAGCCCTTTGGGTACAAGTGCAAGTTCTCCTTCTTTCATGGTGAGTAGAGGACGAAGTTTATCTGTCGCGTAAGCGTCAGCAGTACCATGCCAGTCAAGATGGTCTGGCGTGATAGGCAAAAGAAGATAGATATTGGGTGAGGCCAGGTGTGTATGATGTAGGGTAAAAGAGCTGGTTTCCAGTACCCAAATAGGGGCATTTTCATCTAAGTCTGCTAAAGGCGTACCTATATTTCCTCCCGCAACAGCACCACGTTTTTTGAGTAGATGTGTTAGCATCTGTGTGGTGGTTGTTTTGCCGTTTGTGCCAGATATCCAGATGGTGAAAGGCATTTGCTTTGCAAAGGAGCAGGGAGCAGGGAGGAAGGAGGAGGTGGCTGTGTTACTCCCTGCTCCCTGCTCCCTGCTCCCTAAGAAGTAATCATACTCACTCAAAAGGTGTTTTGCTTTTTGGATGAGTGGGTGTTTGGGAGGTAGGCTAGGGGTTGTTACTTCTAGTTTGCTCTCATCAGGGTTAAAAAGTGCTGAGGGGTTAATGGTATTGCCATTTTCATCTGTATAGGTTTGGGTACATTTATCGTCATAAAAAGTACAACCCCCACCGAGTTTTTGGGCGATGGCTTTGGTGGTTAGTCCATATCCAAAGAGTGTAGGCTTCATGAAAAACTCTGTTTTTCAAATGAGAAATGAGAAATGAGAAATGAGAAATGCATGAAGCTACCTTTGTCTAACGAAATTTGAATGATACGAGTGCTAAGATGTTGGCGATAAAGGCAATCATCCAGAAACGTACGATAATTTTGTTTTCTGCCCATCCCTTGAGCTCAAAGTGGTGGTGTATGGGTGCCATTTTGAAAATACGTTTTTCGCGTAGTTTAAAAGAACCTACCTGCAAGATAACAGAGACAGTCTCTATGACAAAGATGATACCTATAAGTATAAGCAAGAGTTCACTTTTGCCCAAGATAGCAAGGTAGGCAAGGAAACCACCAATAGCAAGGCTTCCTGTGTCGCCCATAAAGACTTCAGCAGGGTAGGCGTTGTACCAGAGAAAACCTAAAAGACCACCTGCAAGTGCAGAGGCCAAAATCATCACTTCACCCACGCCTTTGATGTTTGGTACAAGGAGGTATTGGGAGAAGATAGCATGCCCTGTGACATAGACAATGGCACCCAATGTGAAGAGTGCAATGACAGAGGGTACGGTAGCCAAGCCATCTAAGCCATCGGTGAGATTGACCGCATTGGTTGTGGCTAAAAAAACGAGTACCCAAAAAGGGATAGCAAAATAACTCAAATCAAAGAGAGGTATTTTGAGAAACGGTACATAAAATTCTGTAGGAAATCCTGCATAAATTAAAATCCCTGTAGAGAGACCTGCGATCAAAGCTTGCAGGAACATTTTCCCTCTAGGGGTAAGCCCCTCAAGATTGTCGCCTGCAAGTACCTTGCCTATATCATCTTTGAGCCCTACCAGACCAAAACCAATCAGCGTAATCATACCCCCAATGATGTAGGGGTTTGTCATATCCACTGTAAGTAGTGCAGCGATAAGTGTGGCTAGCAAGAAGATAGCTCCTCCCATGGTAGGTGTATGGCGTTTCCCTTCATGTGCTGGGACGTATTTGCTTATGGGTTGATTGGCATTTTTTGAAAGTGCCCAAGCGAGATACTTTGGCATAATCAAAAGAGTTAAAATAAAAGCAAGAAAGAAAGCAAATCCTGCACGTACTGAAATGTAACCAAATAGATTAATATCTAAAAATTGAGAGAGTTCATATAGCATTGATTCTAGTTCCCTTTATGTTTAAGAAAGTTTATTTTACTATTATTTCAATTAAATAACGTATCGGGATAAATGATGAATAAAAAAACAATTTTAATTATTACAGATGGTATCGGATGTAAACCTGAGAGTACATGCAATGCCTTTAGAGATGCTGTCAAACCTACGTATGATACGCTTTTTAAAGAAACACCTAAAGCGCTCATCTCTACACATGGGCTCTCTGTAGGCTTACCAGAGGGGCAGATGGGCAATTCTGAAGTGGGGCATATGACGATTGGCAGTGGGCGTGTTTTGTATCAGGATTTGGTCAAAATATCTTTAGCGCTTGAAGATGGAAGTATCGAAGAGAATAGAGCATTAAACGAGACACTTTCAAAAAGTGACAGGGTACATCTTGTTGGGTTGCTTTCTGATGGAGGGGTACACTCACATATCGAGCATACGATTGGTTTGGCCAAGTTGGCTAGAAGCAGAGGAAAAGAGGTATTTTTACATCTCATTACCGATGGACGTGATGTGAGTCCTACTTCTGCTCAAACCTATATCGCACAGATAGAAGCCATTTGTGATGACTCTATACATATCGCTACGATAGGTGGACGTTTTTATACGATGGATAGAGATAACCGTTGGGAACGGGTAGAGAAGGGCTATGAAGTTATTGTTCATGCCACAAACAAAACCTCTCTATCTCCAGAGGAGTATGTGGCAGAGAGTTATGCTAACAATGTTTTAGATGAGTTTATCGTGCCTGTAGCGTTTGATGGTTATGAGGGTATGCAAGAGGGAGATGCGGTGATAGTGACCAATTTCCGCTCAGACAGAGTACGTGAGATAACAGCGGCACTGGGCAATAGTGATTTTGATGGTTTTAAAAGAACACCACTTCCACTACATATTGCCACGATGACCCAGTATGATAGCTCTTTTTCCTACCCCGTACTTTTCCCTAAAGAAGCACCTCAAAATACATTGGCAGAGGTGGTAAGTCGTGCAGGACTCAAGCAGCTCCATACAGCAGAGACAGAAAAATATGCCCACGTGACATTTTTTCTCAATGGTGGGATAGAAGAGCCCTATGTGGGTGAGAGTCGCGTGCTTATCCCCAGTCCAGATGTGAAAACCTATGATATGCAACCAGAAATGTCAGCACCCCAAGTAGGTGAGGCGGTACGTAAGGCGATGGATGAAGCGTATGATTTGATAGTTGTAAACTTTGCCAATGGTGACATGGTAGGGCATACAGGAAATTATGAGGCAGCCTGTCAGGCAGTCCATGCTGTAGATAGAGAGCTAGGGCTCATTATCGACAAGGCAAAAAAAGAGGATTATAACATTGTATTGACCTCTGATCATGGCAACTGTGAAGAGATGAAAGATAAAGAGGGCAATGTATTGACAAACCATACAGTAGGAGATGTCTGGTGTTTTGTGATGGCAGAGGGTGTGAGTGAAGTAAAAGAGGGATGTGGATTGAACAATGTTGCCCCTACTGTACTTAAACTTATGGGCTTAGAAATCCCTGAGGATATGGATGAGGCATTGATATAAAGGTCTTATATTTTTATTGGGTATATGATTTTAAAGACGCTATTTTTTTATCTGATACGTTTTTTATTTCTAGTAGTAAATCGCGTATCTCTTCTCGTACAGCTTTGGGTGCATAAGCCAATAAATCTATCATCTCTCTTATCTCATCGGAGTAACGTATGTTGTACTCTGTAGCATACTCTATGTCAAAACTGAAAAGCTCCTGTTCACTAACTCCTAGCACTTCTGCTATGTAGGGGATAAGCTCTACTTTTAACTCTCTTTTGCCGTTAAGATAGCCATAGATGGTTTGAATGTTGGGTGGATTGCCTGTACTTTTGAGTGCGGGTTGTAGATTTTGCAAGGATTCAGCAAAA